>JBEEMN010000022.1:0-9841 GCA_041192625.1 Armatimonadota bacterium | reverse complement strand
TGACCAAGATCATACACATATGGATAGGCATCGATTTGTGCGTAACCATTGTCACCAATCAGTACCGCAGCATCAGCAGTTTTTGTCATGGATGTGAGATCTGGCTGGTGATGCGCATAGCTACAGGAAATCCCGTACCGCTTTACCATAAGGATTTGCAGCAACACATTTGATGTATTACTACTGCTATCGAGGGCGACTGACTCGACGGACGTTATCGGACATTTAGAAAACAGACGCACACTCTCTACAGATCCAGTCGCCGCCACACCGATTTCATCGATTGTGTGCATCTCAGGCTGAAGAATCGCCTGCAGCGTTGAAACCAGACCAACAGAAACATCCTCGTGAGAAATCAGCTTCGCAAGCACCGACGGAACCGCATCAACAACCGATACTCCCCTGTCATGACCTGCAAAATGGAACCAGTCCACCAGCGGACATGCATTCAGGTACGGAACCGTCCCAACCACATACGTTCGGTCAGACATAGAGAGAAATCCAGATTCCAAGCATCAACAGAAATGAGATGGCCACATTACAGTTGAAGAACGCGAGGTTTACCTTACGGATGTCGGAGGGATCCATCACGACGTGTTCATAGGCGAGTAGCCCCCCCACTCCGCTCACAGCAACCCAGTACGGCCATCCTAAGTGTGTCGTCAGTGGAAGGCAACACAACGCGATGAACATCGCGACGTGAGAAATACGCGCGATCACCAATGCCCCTCTCGCGCCGAAGCGTACTGGCACAGAATGCAACCCAGCCTCGCGATCGAAGTCGAGATCCTGAAGCGCATATAACGTGTCGAAGCCGATTAGCCAGCAGATGACTGCCGAGGCAAGGACAATCGGAGCTAAAGCAAGCTTTCCTGTCACCGCAATCCAAGCCCCCACTGGCGCGATGGCTAGCGCAACGCCAAGCCACGCATGTGCCGATGCCGAAACACGCTTTGCATGGGAATATCCAAAGACAATCATCAGTGCAACCGGCGATAATATTGCTGCGAGCGGGTTGAGGAAATATGCCCCTAGCATAAACAAGAAGGCCATGACTGCCGTAAAGATTGATGCAAACAGAACCGTGATCTTCCCAGCCGGTATTTCCCGGGCGGCCGTTCTCGGATTACGTGCATCAATATCACGGTCAACAATTCGGTTGTAAGCCATTGCTGCGCTTCTCGCAGTCACCATACATAACAGAATCAAGCCAGCTTGACGGAAAGTCGGAAGGCCATTCGCTCCAAGGAGCGCACCCGCAGCCGCAAATGGAAGCGCAAATAGAGTGTGCTCAAACCGAATCAGGTTCATCAGGTCGCGGACTTTGCCCCCGACTGAAGCGGCAGCAGACATCTACTTCATCCATTCCTTCGATGCAGTTTGGAGCCCAAGCTGCGCTAATGCCCGGTCAACAACGGTATCGATGGCATCAACGAGAGTCAATGGCTTGTGGTAGAAACTTGGACATGCTGGGAGAACAATGGCTCCAGCTTCTGTCACTGCTGTCATGTTCCGTAAGTGAATCAACGACAGCGGCGTCTCTCGGGCGAGCAAAACTAGTTTTCGTCGTTCCTTTAGACACACATCCGCCGCGCGGCACATCAAGTCATCGGATGTTCCAGCGGCAATACGTCCAAGTGTCCCCATTGAACACGGTGCAATCAACATCCCGCAGTGCCTGTAACTGCCAGATGCAGGAGGCTCAAAATAGGACTTTGGGTTGCACACATGGACATCCGCCTTGAAGCTACCGAGCTGTTCTAGAAAGGCTTCAATCGTAGGCGCATGGTCATCGAGCTCAGTCCGGATGATGTCCTGAACATTTGCGCTCGCGATGACCTGAATTTCATCCGCCAGATGGACAAGCTTTTCGAGGGAGCGCAAGCCGTAGAGCACGCCACTCGCACCTGTGATCCCTAGAATCACCCGCGTTGGAGTCGCCATCATGACTTGTCAGTTCCCGACATCAATCCCAGCTGTTCCAGCAGTGCATCGGCTTTAGCCTGAACCTCAGGGGTCATTTCGATGACCGGTGGCCACTCGCGATTGAATCCTTCTTCAGGAAGCTTTCGAGTCGCATCGATACCCATTTTACTGCCGTAACCCATTACACGCGCAGCATGGTCAAGGACATCAATTGGTCCCATCACAAACTCGGTATCGCGCTGCGGATCGATATTGTTTGACACCGCCCAGAGGACCTCACCAAGGTTCTGTACATCAACAGACTCATCAACAACAATGATGATCTTCGAAAACATCATTTGGCCCAGTCCCCAGAGAGCGTGCATCACCTTACGGGCGTGACCAGGGAATCGCTTGCGAATCTTGACAATCGCAACGTGATGAAAGGTACCTTCGACGGGCAGGTTGTAGTCGATGATTTCAGGGACAAATAGTCTGACGAGTGGAAGGAACAAGCGTTCCGTCGCTTTTCCGAGCCAACCATCCTCCATCGGAGGACGCCCAACAATCGTGGCAGGATAAATCGCATCCGAACGCATCGTTATCGCTGTGATATGAAAGACCGGGTACGGCTCTTCGAGCGTGTAAAAGCCTGTGTGGTCTCCAAAGGGTCCTTCAATCCGGCGTTCGGATGGAGCAACAAAGCCCTCCAAGACAAAATCACAATCTGCGGGTACTTCAATGTCGACTGTTTTGCAGCGGACCATGTCGACTGGCTTTTTTCGGAGGAAGCCTGCGAATGCCATTTCGTCGATGCCATCCGGCAGCGGCGCAGTCGCCGCATACGCATAACAAGGATCTCCCCCCAGAGCTACCGCAACTGGAATGGGTTTGTTTTTTGCTTCATACTCAGCGTGGTGACGGCTTCCAACTTTGTGGCGCTGCCAGTGCATACCAGCCGTTTTGTCATCGTAGACTTGGACACGGTACATCCCGACATTGCGACTTCCCGAAACCGGGTCTTTTGTAAACACCATCGGCAGCGTAATAAAGCGTCCCCCATCAAGGGGCCAACACTTTAGGACAGGAAGCGCCGTTAGCTTTACATCATCCCCTTGCCAAACGATGTCTTGGCATCTCCCTTTGCTCACAATACGCGGTGCGGCATCCCGGCCAATTTTGGCAAGCCCCGGAAGTAACATCGCTTTGCCAAGCATCGTCGGAGGCATTGTGGACGGCAAGGCGACCAAATCTGCAATACGTTTCGCGGCGTCATCCAAGGAGGTCACGCCAAGGGCCATTGCCATGCGCTTATCGGAGCCATACATACCGATTGCAACACTGAATTGTGAGCCAGTGGCATTCTCGAAAACGACAGCAGGACCGCCACTTTTAACCAAGCGGTCCGCCATAGCCGTCATTTCAAGGACAGGATTGACTTCGACAGAAATCCGTCTCAGCTCACCTTCCGCTTCAAGCGCACGAACAAAATCCAACGTCCCATCGAATGGCATGGCTACATTGCACCTAATTTCACAATCTAGAGAAAGTGTACCTGTCTCCTATGTAATTACGACCGGAGCGGATTTCCAGATTCGAGTTTACGCAATGCCTCAAAGCGCTTGATCGTGCCGCGGTCTTTGGCTTCCCGAAGACGATGTTCAAGGACAATGGACTTACCAAGACGTAGCAGGCGTATCCACCTAGCACCGCGAACCGCATCAGCCTCAGCAACATCCTGTGCAGCATCAATTTTTTCGCAAACCTTTAGGTAGCTTTCCAAAACATCAGGATTTGCCTGGAGAAAATGTACGGCACGCCCTCTTTCAACACGGGACAGATTGGGATCCGTGCCACCGCGGCGCGAAAGATTTGGAAATTGTGCCGACAGTGCAGCTACAGACTTTGCAAGTTCTTCTCTGACATCCGCCGGATACACGACTTGTGCATCCCCTTGACGACCACGTCGACGAAACTCGGACAAGGCCACTTCCAGCCGCTTTTCCGTCAGAGCCTCTCCGCCGATTTTCTCGCACAAACCAACGAGTGCCGCTCTTTGCGCAGGATTAGCCCACTTAAGAACATCCGTCCAAGGGGTTGCTGCAACCTCATTGTCATCCGTGACTGGCACAAACTTCCGGAGGAATGCATCGGATGTCACAACAGGGACATCAATGGATGGATCTTCGATCAGCGAAAAGTAATAAGCCTCATCAAAGCCCGTCCAGCCATTGCCGTTGTAATCAGGCATTTGCACCGTGCGACCGACACGGTCTTTGCCGGTGATCGCCGCTAGAAATGTGCTTGAAAAGTCTCGGTATTCAGCCTCGTTCAGCTCTGGAGTACACCCGGCGGCTACACGATCTGGAGTTGCGGCAAAAAAGCCACAGACCTGCCGGTCAAGCAGTCCACTTTGCTCATTCGCCCCTTCGAAGATGACATTTGCAAAGGCACCACTGAAACACTGAACCATTAGGATTGTGACAGGGACGCCCTTTTTAATCTTTTCGAGCTGTGTAACGAGCTCCGCAGGAGTCATCCCCTCTTCTCTCCAGAGATCATAGCGATTTGTATCAAAGCCCGTTCGTCCACGCGAACCATGTCCCGTAAAGTACAGGAACACAGGGTCCTTGCTTCGCTCTTTTTCAAGCTGACCAAATGCCGCCTCAATAGACGACTTCTTACTCGCAGCATCAATCCGACTAACAGAGCTCGGTCGATAGGCTATCGGTGTATCTTTAGCAACATCTGTTGGGCCATCGCCAAAAAATGTCGCCAAAACCCTGTGTGCCTTTGTACGCACGGGAGAAATCTGGACCGTTTCAGTCGTACTCGTACCATCTCCAAACATCACAAATGAATTCGACCATTCTGGGAGAATAGACATCATCCACTTGACATTGTTTTCGATCGCCACCTGGTTGCTCTCGGGCGTGGGACCGCCTCCGAAAATGACAACGCGGAGCGAAGGACCCGATGCGGATGCAATCGCAAAAGACGCTGTAGCAGCGATGGTTGCCACGACCGCAGCGCTGCGGCGGGTGCTTGCTAGTTGAAAAAGTCGATTAAACATTGCCATCTCGAACATGCCTCCGGAGCTGGCCCGGGTTGATGACAGCATCCAGTGCTGCCTCTGGGGTCCGCTCAATCACCATCACACGTTTCCCAAGCTTTTCTTCCAGCTGATCCACTGTCATCTCATCAAGAAAAACTTCTTCGCCATCACGCAGCATCACGCTTGGAATAACAATCGTCTCGTTTGCATCGAAGGTCTCCATCGCTCGCACGATGTCACGCCCCACGATCAACCCTGCAATATTGATATTCCCCTCGAAGAACCAGTTATGCACTGCACATACATTGACTGAGACGCCCTCGATTTCAGAGAGGGTTGTGGCTAGCGTACGCAGCAACGGCGCTGCAACCTCACCCGTCACAAATGTGTAGGTACCAGGGCTGACCACGGAAGCTGGCATCGTATTACGAACCTTGTTGAGTGAGTCAAGGAACAAGCGTACCAGCCCGACGCCATCTTCAAGCTGTGGAAACCCCTCGTACTCTGGACGACTTGGAATCTCCCGATTAGTCATTAAGTAGAACTCATCGCTTGGATAGACAAATCGTGTCCCAAGACGCTTGAGGTAATCCTCACGAAGTGCACCAAGCGTATCGAGCACGCCAGCGGCCATCGCTGAATTTACCGTCTTGACCGGTGCCAAGCGTTCTCTAAACTGTGTTATACCGATTGGAACAACGGCAACAGACAGCACTCCGCCATAGGTCCCACGGTTTTCAGGATGAAGGTTCGCGAGCTCGGTAACCGTCTCCATCAGAATCTCATTGTCGTTATACTCTGGAACCAAAACGATCTGAGCATGCACTTGGATCCGGGCATCGGCGAGACGTTGCAGTATCGGCAATATCGCCTCGGGTCCCTTGCGGCCTAGAATCTTCCCACGCGCCTCGGGATCCGTCGCATGAACACTCACAAACATCGGGCTGAGTTTCTGCTCACAAATGCGGTCGAGCTCACCCTCTTTGAGATTGGTGAGTGTTACATAGTTGCCGTGCAGAAAGGAAAGCCGGTAGTCATCATCCTTGATGTATAGCGATGGACGCAGGCCTTTTGGCTGTTGGTACAAAAAGCAGAAAACACACTTGTTTTTACAGATGTGCAAGCGGTCGAAGAGGTCATCGGCAAACCGAATACCCAAATCTTCATCGTAGGTCTTTGCAATCGTAAACTGAAGCGCGGATGAGTCCCGAAGAACCTGCACATCCACGGAGTCACCTGCCGAGTGGAACTTCCAGTCAACGATGTCTCGTAAGGGTGCACCGTTTGCGGTCACAACACGGTCGCCTACCAGAATCCCAGCCTTCTCGGCCGTCGAACCGGCAACAACCTCTACAACCACATTCTGCGCCAAACCACGTTCGAGATAACTTAGCCGCTCATGGGTAGCCACCGGCAATGTCAAAGCCATGTGGTCATAATACATCCTAGCGGTGTCCAAGCACGTCTCGGTATCACGGCCGGCGATATAATCGGCGCTATGCAATATGGGCGCCCTGATGGCACATTTGATATCGTCCCCCCCGTTCCTTGTGGCCGTAAGGAAGCAAGATCGTTTGTCAACGACTCCGCATGCTGGCTGCATGTCGAGGCTGTCTTCCGCAAAGTATGCAAGACGTATGGCTTTGCAGAGATCCGAACACCGATCTTTGAACAGACTGATCTTTTCCACCGGGCTGTTGGAGATGGCACAGATATCGTGGCGAAGGAAACATACGACCTCGTCACGCGTGGTGGCGATCGATTAACGCTGCGCCCTGAAGGTACCGCCGGAGCTATTCGGGCATACGTCTCAGAACGCCTTTGGATTGAACGCCCAATCGCAAAGCTCCTCTACATTGGCCCTAACTTCCGCTACGAACGCGCACAGCGCGGCCGCTACCGTCAACACCATCAAGCAGGTGTCGAAGTCCTCGGCGCATCGATGCCATCCATTGATGCAGAAATCATTGATTTAGCCGTCGCATTTTACAAAGCTCTCGGAATCACAGACCTAACCGTCAAAGTCAACAGCGTTGGTACCAAGGAATCGCGTGTCGCGTACGTCGATGCGCTGAAAGCCTACGCTGAGCCACTGTTGTCGGAAATGAGTGATGACAACAAGCGCCGCTTTGAACAGAATCCGCTCCGGATGTTGGATTCCAAGGACAAGCGCGACATCGCGTTACTCGAAAATGCTCCGAACCTTGTCGATTTCCTAGATGATGCATCGGCTGAACACTTCAACAAGGTGTGTTCCTATCTCGATGCCCTTGGTATTCCGTATGAAGTTGATCACCGTCTGGTTCGCGGGTTTGACTATTACACGCGCACTGCATTTGAAATTCAGTGCAAAGTGCTGGGTGATAAAGCTTTGGGTGGCGGCGGACGCTATAACCAGCTCGTTGAGCAGCTCGGTGGTCCAGCCACGCCTGGTATCGGCTTTGGACTTGGTATCGAACGCGTTCTGATTACCATGGAAGAGCTTGGCCTCCCACGCCCAGGTGGTAATCAGCTGGATGCTTTCATCTGCCCGATGGGAGATGCAGCACGGGATGTAGCAACCACGCTTGCGAGTCGTCTGCGGCATGCGGGTCTGAGCATTGATGTTGACTACCTCGGTCGTCGCTTGAAGGCAATGCTCGAAATGGCGGATGCCGGCGGCGCACGGTACGCCATTGTCATCGGGGACGATGAACTAGCCGCTCAGACAGCATCGGTGCGTGAACTGGCAACCCAAACACAGCACACAGTTTCGATCGCTGACCTCGCAGCTTTCATTCGCGGATAAGCTTGCAGGGGCTTATGCCCCTGCCTCCTGCCGCTCTCTGATTTGCTCCTCGACCAAGCGGTACGTACGCCACTCATCGGTTAAGTTACACGCCCCGCGCTTTTCATAAAATGTAATGCCAAGCATGTTCCAGTGTAGACATGTCCATTCCATTCGGCCGCAGTCACGCAATAGAACTTCGCTCTCAAGCGCATTCCAAAGCGACCGCCCAATACCCGCGCCGCGGAAGTCCGGATGAACAAACAAGTCTTCTAAATACAGCGTTGGCTTGGCCAGAAAGGTCGAATAGGTCTCAAAAAACACGCAATAACCGACAGGTCGATCATCGAGCCATGCCAGCCAAGCCGTGAACTTTGGAACAGCTGCGAGCGCATGAGCCTTCAGGCGCTCTACGGCTTCGGGAGTCGGTCGGTCAAGCTTTTCGTAGTCCGCCAACGCATTAACCAAGTCAATCCAGTCCCCGGCATCCGCTTCAGTAACTGGTCTAATCGACACAGAGTGTCCAGTATTTTGCATAGCATGCATGATACATCCAGCAACTTTCTCCTTGGTGGTAGACTTTCCACGTGGATAGACAACATGTATCGCCCCGGGTCTCAGCACTGCGTCCATACTCACCCGGCAAGCCAATCGAGGACGTCAAGCGGGAACTCGGAATCACCGGAGATATCGTAAAACTAGCCAGTAACGAAAATCCTCTGGGCCCCTGCCCTGCTTCCATCAAGGCCGTTCAGGAGCGAATGCTTTCGACGCACATGTACCCCGATGCAGCTTGCATCGAGCTTGCAAATGTAATCGCATCGAAACTGAATGTATCGACCGACCAGCTGCTTTTCGGCAACGGTTCGGATGAGTGTATCCACCTTCTAGGGCTTACATTCCTCGATGAAGGTGATGAAGTCGTTACCGGTCAACCGACATTTGTTCTGTACGAAGCGGCGGCGACACTTGCCGGTGCTAAACGCATTGGCGTACCGCTGACCGATGGTGACCTCCGCCATGATGCTGAGTCAATGGTGAAGGCATTTACCGAAAAGACCCGCTTGGTTATCATTGCAAACCCGCATAATCCAACTGGTAGCATCATCACTAAATCAGATGCCGATCACATCCTAGAGAACCTTCCATCACGTGCTTATCTCGTTCTCGATGAAGCCTATGTGGATTACATCGATCCCGAAAGCGACTTTCCGTTTGCTATCGAATACATCAAGGCGGGCAAGCCGGTTATCGGTCTGAGAACTTTCTCTAAGATGTACGGTCTTGCAGGCTTTCGAGTTGGCTACGCGGTTGCCGCACCAGATGTGATTGCATCCATGCAAAAGCCAAGATCTCCATTTAACGTGAATATCCTCGCGCAAGCGGCAGCGATTGCAGCATCCAAGGATGACACATTTGTAGAAGCCAGTAAGACGGTCAACGCGGATGGGATGGCACAGCTCACATTGGGTGCTGAGACCCTCGGGATGTCGGTCGTGCCTAGTCATGCAAACTTCATCCTGATTGATACGAAGCGTCCTTGCCGCGATGTTTACGACTTGCTGCTCCGCGATGGGGTGATCGTGAGAACGGGTGACATATTTGGGCTCCCAACGATGCTGCGTGTCACGATTGGAACACAAGCCCAGAATGAAAAATTTCTGGATGCACTGACATCGGCTGCTGCTAAGGTCCAACCCATATGCGGCTAACAGGATGTGTTGCGACTGCAGTTATTGGTTTGAGCGTGATTTGCGTGACTGGCTGCGCTGATAAGCAAAAAGTAACGTCTCAGGAAACATCCGTTACCCTCTCCGTTGATATGCCACGGGTCCAGACATTGCAGTTTCTCAAACAAAGTGCATCGACACTGAAGCTCGGTGACGTTCGAAATGAAAACGATGACACGATTGTTGCCGGAGCATCCAAGGCTGTAGCATCGGGTCCTGAAGCAGGACCAGTGACGGTCATCTTGAGTGGTAATGAAAATTCCGTATCGCAGTGGTCGACGATGATAACAGATAAGCTTCCAGCGAAAAAACTGTAGCCATCGAATAGGAAAACAAAAGCCTCCGTGACCGAAAGGTCAGGGAGGCTTCTTACATTTACATATA
>JBEEMN010000021.1:0-9869 GCA_041192625.1 Armatimonadota bacterium | reverse complement strand
TGGGCAAGGCAGAGCACTAAAGGCATTGGCGATGGAGAAGAACATTGAATCCCGATGAGTTCAACTAGCAACCGATTTTTTTCAAATGGTTGATAGCCACACTTGTGATGGCGCTGTTAGGTGCGGTTGTATCCGTGCTGATGGGGTTTCCTGCCTACTTGATTGGGGGCGTCTCGATGGTCCTCACCGGGATGACCGGCTTGTTTGTACTTGCCAGTAAGATTTCTGGACGGAACGGGTAAAGAGATATGGCTTGGTTTTTCAGCACAACGGTAACGACATCGGGAGACCTTGCAGCGCTGCGGGATGTATTTCTTGCGCGGCGTGCCAGTCAACGGGCAAGCGTTGATGCAACAGTTTCATCCATTGTCAGTGATGTACGTACGACTGGAGATGTTGCGCTGCTGTCTCTAACGCGACAGTTTGATTGCCCAGAGATCTCGACATTACGCGTCCCGAATGAAGCCATCTTGGCCGCACGACAACGTATCGCGGGCTCACCACTTGAAACGGCTCTGCTTGTCGCGAAGGACAGGATTACAAGATTTCATCAAGCGCATCGGCGTTATTCGTGGCTGGATGACTCTGTTCCCGGAGAGCGCCTCGGGCAGCGGATTATTCCATTTGCATGCGTTGGAATCTACGTGCCGGGTGGGCGAGCGGCCTATCCAAGTACGGTCCTGATGACCGCTGTGCCTGCACGTGTCGCGGGCGTTGGCCGAATTGTGATGTGTACGCCTCCGCTGGCGGAAACCGGTCTTCCACCGGATGGAACATTGGCTGCCGCGCATATCGCCGGCGTAGATGAAGTGTACGCAGTCGGCGGTGCGCAAGCCATTGCTGCGATGACGTATGGCACGGCTACCGTTCCCCAAGTGGACAAGATTGTCGGGCCTGGGAATGCCTACGTGAATGCCGCGAAGCGGATGGTTTACGGAGATGTCGGTATCGATATGCTCGCGGGACCGAGTGAAGTCGCAGTTGTGGTCGATGAGACAGCCGATGTCGCCGGTGCCGCACGTGAGTTGATCGCCCAAACAGAACACGATCCGATGAATGCGGCGTTACTTGTGGCATCGAGTCAGGCATTACTCGACCAAATCAATGCGGAACTCGAGCAGCAGCTGGCGACACTTCCACGTGCGGCTATCGTCCGGGCATCGCTTTCTGAGCAAAGCGTCTCCGTCGTCTGTGACAACCGTGCGTTAATGGTGGCCATTGTGGACACGTTTGCTCCAGAACATCTTCATCTTGATGTCTCCGATGCGTGGGAACTTGCGCATACCGTGCGTAACGCCGGTGCGATTCTGATCGGAAAACACACATCAGCTGCGCATGGAGACTATGTTGCTGGACCGAGCCACACGCTTCCGACAGCGGGAGCCGCAAGGTTTTCAAGCCCATTGAATGTGGATGATTTTACAAAGAAGACCAGTGTGCTCTGGCTGGATGAACGGGTTAGTCGTGAGCTGGCTTTGTTTGCTGAGGCCATTGCCACCTATGAAGGCCTCGAGGGCCACGCCCGGTCAGCCCGTGGTGATGTCGGGGGAGAGACAATATGAACGCTTTGCTGATGCACTGGAAACGGATGCCGTTGTACGTCCGGATTCTTATCGCTTTATTGATAGGGTCCGTCATTGGCTACATCCTGAATAATGTCGGCAAACCGGATTGGGTTGTTTACCTCGAGCTTCCATCGAAGACGATTCTAAGAATGCTGTCGATGCTGGCACCGCCATTGGTTTTGGTGGCAGTGATTCAGGCATTGGTGAAAACCGAGATTCCAGCGGGCGTTGCTAGGCGCCTTGGTGGCTTGCTATTGCTAAATACGGTCGTGGCAATCCTGATCGGGTTGTTCGTTGCGAACGTGCTCCGACCAGGCGCTGGTGCGAATCTGGAAAAACCGGCTCCAAAAGCAACGCTGGCATCCAAAGAAGCGGATCCGGACAAGAAGCTAATTCTGGAAACGATGGAGACGGCCGGTTACAAGGCTCCTGAACCTAAAAAGGATGTCTTTGCTGCATTCATCGACAATGTTCCGAAGAGCATTGGTTCGCCACTGAACGAAAACAATGTCATCGGTGTGATTGTTCTTGCCCTGATGTTCGGCGTTGCGTTGCGAAAGCATAAGGATACAGCCGTCAAGACGGTAGTTGATGTCATCGATGTTGCCTTTGCAACATTGGTTTCGGTGCTGATGGGCGTGCTGCAGTGGGTGCCTCTGGGAGTTGGTGGCGTTGTGGCGACGATTGTTGCCGACAAGGGGCTGGCTCCACTACTGTCACTTGGTTGGTTTATTCTTGCGGTTATTGTTGCGTTGATATTGCAGGCTGTTTGGTATCTGACCCGTATTCAGTTCAGCAGCTGGGCATCTCCAAAGCTCGTCCTTATCGGGTGTCGCGACGCGTTGGTGATGGCCTTTTCAACGGCATCATCCACGGCGACAATGCCAGTGACCTATCAATGCCTTCGCGAAAAGGTTGGTCTTCGGGAACGGTCGGCATCCCTTGGCGCGTTGGTTGGATCTAACTTTAACAACGATGGAACGGCCCTATATGAGGCTGTTGCAGCATTGTTCGTTGCGCAGTTACTGGGGATCAAGCTGACGCTGATGGCGCAGGTCGTGGTTGTCCTGACCAGTATTGTTGCATCTGTCGGGGCGGCGGGTATCCCGGAAGCTGGTCTTGTCACGATGGCATTGGTTTTCAACGCCGTTGGACTTGATACGGGCTTCATCGCATTGATCTTCTCTGTTGACTGGTTCTTGGATCGCTGCCGCACAGCCATTAACGTGATGGGGGATATCAACATTGCGTGTATTCTCGATGGCCGCAAGCGCGAGAACAAGTCCGAGGAGCAGCCAGTCTGATGCCTGCTGTTGACAAGGTAAGCGTTTTGATACAGCGTGGCGGTCGCCTGCTACTCCTTGGGGATGATGGAAAGCGGCTTGAGCGTTTGGTTGTTACGACGGCTATCCCGCCGCTTCCAGGGCTTTGGTCTGCTACGGAGAATGGTGACCGGATTTTTCTCGTCGATGGTGGTGCCGACAATACCGTTTATGTGACGACGGGAATTCGCTTGTGCGTGGTGGATGTGGCATCCGGGCGGCAGCGTTTGCTGTTCAAGGATGGCTTGCTACGAGATCATCTAGGGCGACCTGTAAGTGATATTGAAGGCGCCACAGGAAGCGGACTTGCCGATTGGCAGCTACTAAGTGTGCGACTGCTGATTGGCGAACGTGTGCTTCACATTACGCTAAGCCATCCGCTCCACGGAGCTGTAATCTGTGCTCTCGATGCCCGGACTGGTGCTGCAGTCGTCGTGCAGAGCGGACTCTGGAAGCGAATGGGTACCGCTCTCTACATCGATGACCGGGCTGGTGTCACGGCTGCTGTTGAGAGGGATGCCATAGATGTTCCACTCGTTGTCACCGCAAAGAAAACGGATGCGAGGTTGGTTGTTGGTGTTCCGGCAGGTGCTGTTGGCAAATTCAGCGAGGTGGCTATCAGCACGGATGGCAAGACGGTCGCTGCAGTGCTCGCAGGGAGTACCATTTATCTGATTGACATGGTCCGTCGGACAAGCCGTAAGGTCGGTAGTGGGGCGTATGTAGCGCCGCGTTGGAATGGAGCAAAGTCACTTATGGCCATCAAGCAACCAAGCGCTGGCCAAACGACTGTGATGGTTGAGATTAACACTGAGACCTTGCGTGAGCGGACAGTCATTCAGGATGTCAATGCGTTTACGGTGATTTCTCGTCGTCGATCAAACTGGAAAATCAAAACGACTCCGTGATAATATCCGTACGTTGCAGCCATACCCAAGTGGTAAGGGAACAGATTGCAAATCTGCCATGCACCAGTTCGAATCTGGTTGGCTGCTTACGGAGAACAGGCGTACCCAATGAGGGGCGCCTGTTTTTTATTGTCCACATGCGTATCGATTAATAATGAAATCGATGCGTGTGTAGGAACATCGTCTGCGTTTGGCGAACCCTGCCACTATGTCTAACCATGTTGATCAGGTGTTGAATCCTGAACGTGATCGTGCGTTGCTTGGCCGTGTGATGCGGCGGCAGGTTCGCTTGTCTCTCGGTGTAGCCTCTGTCTTCTTGGGAATTGTCTTATTGTTGCCAGTTTTCAATCTTTACTATCCAGAGCTGGCATCCCAGAAGATTGGTGGATTTACATTGACATGGCTGATTTTAGGTGTGCTCTTTTATCCGATTACCTGGGGGCTCAGTGCCATCTTTATCCGGAAGTCAAATGCGCTTGAGGATGCCATTGAGCGTGATGAGAAGAGTGGGGTGGCGCATTGATTCCTCTGTTGTTTGTCATCCTCGTTACTGTCGCAACGGTGTTACTTGGAATCATCGCGACCAAACGGGCACAGTCTGCATCTGACTTTTTCGTGGCTGGGCGTCAAGTAAGCGTCTTTATGAACGCATCCGCCATTTCCGGGGAGTACTTATCAGCCGCATCGTTTATGGGTGTTGCTGGTTTGGTGATGCGCTTCGGCTATGACGCGATGTGGTATCCGGTTGGGTACGCAGCAGGCTACTTGTTCTTGCTGCTGTTTATCGCTGGGCCGCTTCGCCGCTTTGGAGCGTATACGATTCCTGACTTTGCCGAAGGTCGCTTTGACTCGCCCTTGTTCCGGAAGATTGCCGTTTCCTTCGTAATGTTCATCGGATTCTTTTACACGATGCCTCAAATGAAGGCTGCAGGCGTGACGATGGGATCCATCATGCAGTGGCCCTATTGGGTCGGCATCGTCGTTGTTGGGGCAGTGATCACGTTTAACGTTGCGCTTGGCGGGATGAAGGGGATTACCTTTGTCCAGGCATTTCAGTACTGGGTCAAGGCTTTTGCGATTGCCGTGCCGGTCTTTGTCATCATGTCTGTTTACGGATCGTATACATCGACGCTCTCAAAAACAGCTGCTAATGCTTCTGGTTTCCCAGTGTTAGTGACCGATGGAACGTACAAGATCAATGGTAAGGCCAAGGCCCCAACCAACGTTGTTGCGTTTCAGGCGGTGGAGGCGGATGTTACATTTAAGTCATCCACAGTCATCGGCAAGGTCTCTCCAAGCCGCAAGCCTGAAGCGGGTGAGGATACATTGGTTCTTGATGCCATTATCAAGGCAGGGAGCATTCCATCTGGTACGACAATCCACTTGGTGCCAGTCGTAGTCACGCGTGACGGGGTTCCTGTTGAAAAGGATGGCAAGACTGTCCTTACGGGAGTCAAGCTCGAATTTGATGAACCTGCTGAGCTGGCGCTTGCAAAGGGCTTGCCGGTTCCCAATGCGCAGAAGAATAGCAAGTGGCTTGCTCCATTCGGAACACTCACAAGCAAGCACGGTTATCCGTTGCTGTATACGTACAGCCTCATCATCGCGTTGATCTGTGGCACCGCAGGATTGCCGCACATCCTAGTTCGCTTCTACACCAACCCGGATGGCCGTTCGGCAAAGAAGACGACATTCTGGGTGATGGTTTTGATTGGCGTGTTTTATTTCTTCACACCGATATGGGGTGCCGTTGGCCGTGAGTTCATTCCGGGGCTCTACGTACCAAACAAGACTGACTATGTTGTCATCAACCTACCCGGGCAGGTTCCGGGTATCTGGGGAGATGTCCTGAAGGGTGTAACCAGTGCTGGTGCATTTGCGGCGTTTATGTCGACATTTAGTGGCCTTCTCGTCTCGATGAGTGGTGCGTGGGCTCACGATATATACGGACGTATTCTGCAACCTGAGTCAAGCCCGACACAGCGCATTTCTGCCTTCAAAGTTGCCGCCATTGTCATCGGTGTCATTTCGATGGTCCTCGGCTTGTTTATTGAGACATTTGACATCGCGATGCTTGTTGGATGGGCATTTGCGATTGCGGCTGCCAGCTACTTCCCGTTGCTTCTGCTCGGGGCATGGTGGCGTGGCTTGACGGCGACAGGTGCGGCATCTGGGATGTTAGTTGGTGGTCTGTCAAGCCTGACGGCGATTATCCTCTTTATGTTGAGTGACCGAAAAGTCGTTACGATTGCGGATCCGCTGGTGAAGTCGCTTTGTGAGCAACCTGCAATCTGGACGGTTCCACTCTCGCTACTGGTGATGTACGTGGTGTCATTGGCTACGCGTGGAAGTATTCCAAAGGATGTAGATGAAAAGATGCTTCGTTTGCACGCTCCTGAGGGGTTGGGATACAGCAAGGATTACATCTCGTCAGACCACTGACAACCTTGCAGTAGAGACTTTGCATGGTAGAATCCGAAGGTTCAGTGTGTCCCACTGATACTTATTCGCGTGTCGGCATTGTCGGTGCGTAATAGAAAAAGTAGTTTAACTACGCCAAAGCCTGTGCCAAGGTACAGGAACTGGAGGAAATATGGCTAGAGAAGCTTGGAAAACCCGGGAAGCCCGTCGTGTTGCTACGGTGGCCCGTTTCGCTGAGCGTCGTGCAGAGCTTAAGGCTCGTGCGGACAAAGGCGACTTTGATGCAACGATGGAACTTGCGTTGCTCCCACGTGATTCGTCCCGTACCCGTGTAAAGAACCGCTGTTCGATCACTGGCCGCGCCAGTGGTTTCATGCGTAAGTTTGGCGTGTCCCGTCAGACATTCCGTGAATTAGCTCACCGTGGACTTATTCCTGGTGTAACGAAGTCGTCCTGGTAGTTTTGGAGGTCTGTAATGGTAGTTTCTGATCCTATTGGTGACCTCCTGACACGCATTCGTAATGCGCAGGCGGCAAATCATGACTCTTTGGAAGTTCCATCGTCTAAGATGAAGATGGAAGTTCTTCGTATCTTGCTCGATGAAGGCTACATCAAGTCCTATGAGCTCGTAGAGGCAACGCCTCAAAACAACATCAAGGTTGCGTTGAAGTACGCTCAGGGTGTTGGCCATCGCCGCACTCCGGTCATCGACACAATCAAGCGTATTTCCAAGCCTGGTTTGCGCATTTATGTGACATCAGATGAAATTCCGATGGTCAAGCGTGGTCTTGGTATCTCCATCGTGTCCACGAGTCGTGGCTTGATGACCGGGCGTGCTGCAAAGCGCCTCGGCATCGGTGGTGAGGTCGTCGCGACCATCTTCTAAGTTGTTAACTGCATTTTGTGCAGTTGGTGATCGAGACCTGCCAATCGATTTGGCGGGGGAGTAACCTGATATGTCCCGTATTGGAAAGCAGCCTATTGCGCTGCCCGCAGGAGTGAGCATCGTTACGGATGCGGATGGCCAGACAACGGTCACCGGTCCTAAGGGTGTTCTTGTAAGAACGTTGAACCCGGATATGGTGGTTCAAGTTGAGGGTTCGACGGCTGTCGTTACCCGCCCAACGGATTCCGAGCGTCATCGTGCGATGCATGGTTTGACCCGTACGCTTCTTGCGAACATGGTCATCGGTGTATCTGCTGGATATGCAAAGATCCTGAATGTAACCGGTGTTGGTTACCGCGCTGTCATCGAAGGTCAAAACCTTGTGTTGAGCGTCGGTTATTCGCATCAGGTGACCGTTGCGCCTCGTCCTGGTGTCAGCTTCAAGGTGGAGCAGGACAACCAGCGTATGCCAATCATCACGGTGATGGGTATCGACAAGGAAGTTGTTGGCCAGACGGCAGCGGAGGTCCGCAAGGTCCGTCCGCCAGAGCCATACAAGGGCAAGGGCATCCGCTACAGCACCGAGGTTGTCCGGCGTAAGGCTGGTAAGTCCGGTAAGGCTGGTAAGGGCGGCGGTAAGGGCGGCAAGAAGAAGTAAGCCGCACCCGGTAGGGGTCCCGGTAGTTCCGAGGCTCTGTGAAAAGGATTTTATTTTATGCAAGTAAACAAGAACGCAAGCCGTTCGCGACGTCACAGTCGCATTCGCAAGCGTGTGTTTGGAACTCAGGAGCGGCCACGTTTGAACGTGTATCGTTCAACTGCTCACATCTATGCACAGGTGATTGATGACACGACAGGGCGAACCCTTGCTTGTGCGACATCCCTCGATGCAGGTGTCCGGGCCGAAACAAGCGGTGGCAACATCGCAGGTGCAGTTGCTGTTGGCAAGCTAGTTGCTGAACGTGCGCTCACTGCAGGTATTAGCAAGGTCGTGTTCGACCGTGGCGGATATCTCTATCACGGTCGGATCAAGGCGCTTGCAGATGCAGCGCGTGAGGGAGGCTTAGATTTCTAATGGCACGCATTAATGTCGACGCGCTCGACCTCGAAGAGCGCATTGTACGTACCAACAAGGTTCAGAAGACCCACAAGGGTGGACGAACCATGTCCTGGTCGATTCTCATCGTTGTTGGTGATGGCCAAGGTCATGTGGGTGTAGGCATCGGCAAAGCCCGTGCTATCCCGGATGCAATCCGTAAGGGTACCGAAGCAGCAAAGAAAGCTGTCTTCCGTGTTCCTATGGTAGATGGCTCGATTCCTCATGAAGTTCTGGCGCACCACGGTGCATCGGAAGTTCTGTTGAAGCCAGCAGCTGATGGTACTGGAGTTGTGGCCGGTGGTGCAGTACGTGTATTGCTCGAACTGGCTGGAGTCCGTAATGTTCTTGCGAAGTCTATCGGTGCAAACAACCCGGTGAACAACGCATGGGCCTGTGTGGATGCGTTAAAGCAGCTGCGCTCGGTTGAGCTCGTCGCTTCCCTTCGTGGGAAGTCCGTTTCCGAGATCAAGCGTGGTGCCGTGACGACGGAGGTAAGTGATGTCCAAGCTTGAGATCACATTGAAGAAGAGCCCAATCGGGTTTGAAGGTTCGCAGGGTGCGACCGCGCGTGCACTTGGTCTTACCAAGGTCGGACGTACGGTTATCCAGCCTGATAACAACTCCATCCGTGGCATGATCTTTAAGATTCGCCACATGCTACAGGTTGTGGAGGTTGCTGAATGAATCTAACGGATCTCCGTCCAGCTGACGGATCAACACATCGCCGCAAGCGCATTGGTCGTGGTCCAGGTTCTGGCCATGGAAAGACCAGTACGCGTGGTCACAAGGGTGACAAGGCGAGAGGCTCTGTGCGTCCTGGATTCGAGGGTGGACAGACTCCATTGCATCGACGTCTGCCTAAGCAGCGTGGTATCGGTGTAGGTCTGACTGCGCGTGGCTTCAATACGGGCCGCTACAAGACGCATTACTCTGCAGTTAATCTGGACATGATCGCGCTCCGCTTTGAAGCGGGAAGCGAAGTGTCTCCAGAGGCGCTCCAGGCTGTCGGATTGATTAGTTCCCTTGAGCTTCCAGTAAAGATCTTGTCACGCGGTGGTGTTGACAAGCCCTTGACGGTACGTGCTCACAAATTCAGCGCAGGCGCACAGGTTGCGATCACTGCTGCTGGAGGAACAGTCGAAACCATCTAAGGTTCCGATAACCCCGGAATACGTGGCGTATCGGTTGCAGTTCCTGCAGCCGGTGCGCCATACCGGTTATTTTTGGTCCAACTCTGAGGATAACGATGCTACAGAAGTTGCAGGCTGCGGTGCAGGTTCCGGATATCCGGCAGCGCCTTCAGTATGTTCTGATAATATTTGCCGTTTACATTCTGGCATTGCATGTGCCTGCGGCTGGAATCAACCATGATGCGATGGACCGGCTGCTTCAGTCCGGCCTCCTCAACGCATTAGATGTGTTCTCCGGCGGTGCCCTAAAGAAGTTCTCGATCATTGGACTTTCGATTACACCGTATATCAATGCATCTATCTTTATGCAGCTGATGACGGTTGCTATCCCACAGCTCAAGGCCCTCCAGAAGGAAGGCGAAAGTGGACGCAAGGTCATAAGTCGCTATACACGCTATGCATCCGTTGGACTCGCAGTGGTTCAGGGTGTTGGTCTTTGTAATGTCCTCGTGTCAAACGGCGCGCTGCCACCTGGGAT
>JBEEMN010000020.1:0-10074 GCA_041192625.1 Armatimonadota bacterium | reverse complement strand
TTGCAAAATCCCCGGGAAACACTAATGAGGATGAGGTCACTGAAATGGTGGCCGCTCGCTTTCTTGGTTTTCGGGGTGGTTGTCTTACGGATTGTTGATATCGGCGCCGATGCCTGGAAGGACCTTGATTGGGGTACGGGTACTGCGTGTACACTTTATGGGGCGCATTGCACGGGACTGTATGAGAAAGAACATGAATGCACTGTGGACAGAATGAAAGACATGCAGGTTGTTGTGTTTTCACAGTTTGGTGTTGGTTTGGTTCAGGCCCGCTTGATCTCGATTATTGCATCGCTCCTGACCTGTGGATTTCTCTACGCTGGTGTTAGAAATGACTTTGGACCGCGGGCTGCAGCCTTTTCGCTGATGCTGCTCGGTCTTGAGAGCAGCTATATCCTTTACAACCGCCTCGGTCTGATGGAGTCCCTCGGGACATTGGTCATTGCCTTGGCGTACTACCTTTGGACTCTTGACCGCCCTTGGAGCAAGTTTCTCAGTGGCTTTATCGCAGCAGCTGCCTTTGCAGTAAAGACGACATTTCTGATCTTTCTACCCGCTCCTGTCATCGCGCTGATAATTATCAACAAACGTGACCTTCGGGCCATCGCTTCCTCTACCTTGCCATATCTGCTCGGTGCCGCGGCTTTCTTCGGCCTCTACTACGGTACCTGGTTGGGTGTTCACGGAGCTGAAGTTGCCCGGATGAACAACTTTTACAGGACGATGCAGTCGCAGCCAAGGTCATTCAATCAGCTGCTTTGGATGATTCGTCGTGCAGTGATTGGCTATCACTTTGGATTTCTCCAGCGGATGGAAACGCGCTCAACAGTGTTTCTAAACTTGGCGCTAGTGGGTTCGATTTGGTCTCTGTTTAAGGTGATGCCGATTGGTAAATCCAAAAGTGACGAGGTTATCGAAGGAATCCACAAACGGTTGCTGATGCACATCGTGTGTTTGGCAGCTGGCATCCTCTTTATCTTTGTTTCCCGATATGCACCTAGTCGCTACTTTTTAGTCTTTCATGTATCAGCTGCGGTTGTCGGTGGCGTATTGCTGAGCCGATTTACGGATGTCGTAAAGGCCATCCGGGAAATAGTGTTGCTTCAGAGGGCGCTGTACGTCCTGGTTTTCCTATTCGGCTATCACGTACTCCTGCCCCTCTATAACATCCCTGAGCTGAAAAAATACTCTGAGTTGTTAGCCGTTCTTACTGCAATGTCGGTTACCGTGATCGCGATCAGGTTCCGCAGCGGGCTTTCTAAACAACTAACGCCTGCATTCATTACGGCAGTTTTTTTAGCGACATCCGTTGGGCAATACACTGCTTGGTTTCTGACACGCCGGCATGAGACGCTACAGGCATCTCAGTGGCTTACAGCGCAAGTCGGACCAAATGCTATTGTTGCTGGCGACTGGGCTCCCAATTTAGGATTTGGTTCTAAGCTACGACTGCCCCCAGTCTTTAAGGGGCTGGCCAATGATGATGATCCCATACAGGCTCTAAATGTAGATTTTGTTCTCACGGGAAGGACGCCCTATCCAAAGCGGATGTGGTCAAAGCTCGCGCCAGGGTTGCTAACCGATGAAAACAGAGTGTCAACCCTGATGTATCACGGCTATACGATTGATTTGTACCGTGTGCCGGATGCCATGAAGCGGAAGGTTGAATGAGGTGAAGGTGGTTGGTTCATCGTGTAATCAGATGATGAACCAGTTTGGGTTTATGCCGTTTGAGGATGTTCCCGCGGCAGGGTTTGCCATAAACTGAATGGTTGGATGATAGGGAGTAGCAGGTATGCCACGACGCTTGGATTTGAAAAAGGTGATGGTAATCGGGTCTGGTCCAATTGTGATCGGTCAGGCGGCTGAGTTTGACTATGCGGGGGCGCAGGCCTGCCGGGCATTGCGTGAGGAAGGTATCTCCGTAGTCCTTGTAAACTCGAACCCTGCGACGATCATGACCGATGTCGAAATGGTTGACCGTGTCTATATCGAGCCATTGACACCCGAATTTCTTGAGCAGATCATTGCGCGAGAGCGACCACAAGGCCTGGTTCCAACCCTTGGCGGGCAGACCGGTTTGAACCTCGCAAGTAAGCTGAGCGAACTGGGCATCCTTGAAAAATACGATGTTGAGCTCCTCGGGACGCCTCTGTCAACGATTCAAAAAGCCGAAGACCGCGAGCAGTTCCGTGCATTGATGCGTGAAATTGGCGAGCCTGTGCCAGAGTCTTGGATTATCGATTCCGATGCATCCCTTGCAGAACTGTCCGTGCAAGACAACCTGCCGTGGCCACTCATCGTTCGACCTGCGTACACGCTGGGCGGATCAGGAGGCGGTATTGCGCACACGATTCCTGAGCTGCTTGAGATCGGTGGGCGTGGCCTGCGTTTGTCGCCCGTCAGTCAGGTAATGATTGAGCGCTGTCTGGTCGGATGGAAAGAAATTGAATATGAAGTGATGCGTGATGCGAACGACACCTGCATCACGATTTGTAACATGGAAAACTTCGACCCGATGGGAGTACACACCGGTGACTCGATCGTGGTGGCTCCAAGCCAGACCCTTAGCGACAAAGAGTACCAAATGCTCCGCACCGCAAGTCTGAAAATCATCCGGGCCCTCGGAATCCAAGGTGGCTGTAATGTTCAGCTCGCACTAGATCCTGACACCTATGGTTACTACATCATTGAGGTTAACCCGCGTGTTTCCCGGTCCTCAGCCCTTGCAAGTAAGGCAACGGGCTATCCGATTGCACGTGTCGCGGCAAAGATTGCGATTGGCCTCCACCTGGATGAGATTGAAAACAAGGTCACCGGTCGGACGCTCGCGTGTTTTGAACCTGCTCTGGACTACTGCGTCGTAAAGATTCCACGCTGGCCATTTGACAAGTTCAAGAGCGCTGACCGGCGAATCACAACCCAAATGAAGGCGACGGGCGAAGTGATGGCCCTTGATCGTAGCTTTGAATCCGGTCTGATGAAGGCGCTACGGTCCCTTGAAATCGGTGTGCTCGGGCTTGGTTATCGCCATGCGGCAGCGTGGTCTGAGGAGCATCTTGACCATCTCATCGCGGTCGCCACAGATGAACGCATCTTCGCAATCGCTGAAGCGATGCGTCGTGGGCGCTCCATCGATACCATCCATGCGGCCAGCTATATCGATGAGTGGTTCCTCAAAAAAATCAAAAACCTCGTGGATATGGAGCTCTGGCTGACGGGCGTCAACGATGGCTTTGTCCAACGGTTAGCAGAAGCCAAGCACCTTGGATTCCCTGATCGTGTGATTGCTGCGCTTGCGGGTGTCCGCGTGGATGATGTCGTCCTCGCTCGCAAGGGGATGGGCATCAAGCCGTCCTATAAGATTGTTGATACCTGTGCGGCTGAGTTTGAAGCACAAACGCCGTACTTCTATTCATCACAGGACACCGAGGATGAGCTTCTCCGGGACTGATTGAAGGGCCTATAAATGAAACAGGATGCTTGGAAACGTATCATCATCGGCGTTGGCGGGAGCGTCATCGTGTTGTTTGCCTACGGCAGCGGAATGCGCGGACAGAAGAAGGCTCTCGAGGTCGTTAAACAAGAGCGGCGTGTCCTTCGGGAGGACATGCGTAACTTGCAGCTAATAACCCGTGGGCGTGAGGGTTTGCTACATCAATATGTCGCTCTGAATCTCCTTGATTCCCAGCTTTCAAAACCCGCCAAGCATGATCATGAAGTGGATGCAACCGACCTCCAGACGGCGAAAGCGCATCTGGAGACATCTGCACGTCTCGATGCAACATCGGATGCCGATGTGGATGACCTCATAGAACGCATTTCCAACGCAAAGGGATCGGGCGACTATGCTGGAGTGGCAAAGGAACTGCGGAATCGGTTGATGAAGATCGATGTAGCCGCTGACCTTGAGACTCCCGTTACGATAAAGGCTCCATCGCTGAACGATGTCCCGAAGCAGCCAGGTCCAGAGATAGGCCGTTAATCACAAAATGTTCCAAATGGTAAACTTTGTTTCCATTTTCAAGCATAGATATGGGACAAACGCTACCGTTGGAGCGATGCCGTAGCGGCATCAGGATTGGCTTTCAGTTTTATGAGTGACACGGTTAGACCACAGCAACAGCAAACGGAGCGGATTCCTCTACCAGCCCCAAATCTCCTCCGGCAGGAGAGCCCAGTTTCCGTAAATGGTTTGAAGACCGTCTCGGAGAGCCGGGATGCTGTGCGTCGCGTAATGTCGCATCTCGATAACCGGATGCTGATAATTGTCGGACCATGCTCGATTCATGACACCACTGCTGCACTTGCGTACATGACCCGTTTGGCCGAGCTAGCCGATAGTCTCTCAGACAAGCTTCTGGTCGTTGCACGCGCATATTTTGAAAAGCCTCGTACGACCGTTGGGTGGCGCGGCTTGATTAATGACCCTCGCATGGATGGCACATTCGACATGGCAGAGGGTCTTAGACTGGCTCGCCGGCTCTTGGTGCAAATCACCGACATGGGCTTGCCGGTTGCCACCGAGCTGCTGGACACCGCGACGCACGAGTACTACACCGACCTCGTAAGCTTTGGGGCAATCGGTGCGCGTACGACGGAGAGTCAGCCGCACCGGGCAATGGCCAGTGGACTGCCCCTTCCTGTTGGATTTAAAAATGCGACGGATGGTGGAGTCCAGGTTGCACTCGATGCAATGGTTTCCGCAGGTGCATCCCATTCGTATATTGGGTTTGACGATGATGGTCAAGCTTGCGTGGTGAAAACCCATGGAAACAAAGACACATCGCTCATTCTTCGCGGAGGACGGCAGAGCCAGCCTAACTTTGACCGCGTAAGCGTTGCAAGAGCCGTCGCTGACCTTGATAGGGTAGGCTTGCCAAAGGCACTTATCGTGGATGCCAGCCATGCGAACTCTGGCTACGACCCGATGCAGCAGCCGTTCGTCGCCGAGCGCGTGGTTACGCAGCGCCTCGAAGGCGAATCAGCGCTCAGAGGCATCATGATCGAGAGTAACCTCTTCTCTGGTAAGCAGCCCATCAGCCCAAATATGCGGTACGGAGTCTCCGTAACAGATGGCTGCCTAGGCTGGGATGAGACAGCGACACTCCTCAAGCGCTTATATAGCCTTTTGTAGTTTTGCGGTGGGCTTCCTCATGGGGAGCAGAACGCATAATGTGCATTGATCAGCATTTTGTCATTATCGTTCTGATGCTGGCACTCGCTTTGCTGTGTGGCAGAGTATTCCAGTTAGTGCCATTTACACACCATCTTGCGCCTGCTCACGAACGCATTAATTTAAGACCATACCTGTTTAACGGTAACTTTGTGCGTTTTTTCACAATTTAGTTATCCTTGTTCACTATTATGCGCTAAAATGCAGCGCGTTCCGCCAGCGTTGTCGTGCGCGCGCCTTTTCTAATGGTTTGCAGACAAACCATGCCTCAAGAATGAACTGAGCGTCACTTCAAAAAGCTGTCGGGGAATTGGGATATTACGTCCCGCAGGGGGTAGAGCTTTGTCGTTGGATGGCCTTGGGTTGTGGAATCAGCTCCCGTTTGTTGCAGGCGGTGCCGGAATAGTGGCTGCCGTATTCTTCTATATTAGAGTGAATCAGCAACCTGCCGGTAATGATGCGATGAATCGAATTGCGGGCTACATCCAAGACGGTGCAATGGCCTTTCTACGACGGGAATATCAGGTCCTTGCCGGCTATATTCTTGTTGTATCGATTCTGATGGGTGTGTTTATTGGATGGGCCGCTGCAGCTGCGTTTGCTGCTGGTTCACTTCTTTCACTGTTGGCTGGATTCTGCGGGATGCGGGCAGCAACGCTTGCCAATGTCCGTACGGCTCAGGCCGCACGAACCGGTAAGAAGTCGAATGCCCTCCTCGTTGCCCTCGATGGCGGCGCGGTGATGGGCCTCTCGGTCGCCGCACTCGGTCTCCTTGGACTAAGCACTATTGCCGCGCTATTTCCTGGAAAAGCATCACTACTGCATGCCTTCGCCGTCGGAGCATCGTCAATTGCTCTCTTCGCACGCGTCGGCGGCGGCATTTACACCAAAGCCGCGGATGTCGGCTCTGATATCGCCGGAAAAGTCGTCGAAGGCATTCCAGAGGATGATCCACGTAACCCTGGCGTGATTGCGGACAATGTTGGAGACAACGTTGGTGATGTTGCAGGCATGGGGGCAGATATTTATGAATCGATGGTCGCGGCAATCGTCGCCGCAACCGCCATCGCGATGACCTCTGATTCACCCGAAGCACTCGCAAAACTGGTCCCGGCCGGAACCACCTTCGAAGTGGCAAAGTCCATCGGTGCCGCTCTTCCACTCGTACTGTCGGCCCTTGGCCTCGTCATCTCAATTCTAAGCATTTTCGTAGCACGAGCGCTTCGCTTCCTGAAGCCAGCGACCGTCCTACGGAGCTGCCTCATCATCCCACCATTGGTCCTCGTTGTTGTCACCGCGGCCGTCGTGGGGATGCTCGGTGCAACACAGGCAGTAACCATCTGTTTAGGTGCGGGAGCCATCGGCGGCGCACTCATCGGACTGATCACCGAGTATTACACCGCTCATAGCCCAATCCGGTCCGTGGCACAGGCATCAATTACTGGTGCAGCAACCAATGTGATCCAAGGACTGGCCGTTGGAAAACAGAGCGTTGCAATCCCGATGGTCATCATCTGTGGCACAGCCTATATCAGTAATATGTCGCTTGGTCTCTATGGCATCGCGATGGCGGCGGTTGGAATGTTGGCTGCGACGGCAATCGTAATGACCGTTGATGCCTATGGACCGATTTCTGACAATGCTGGCGGTATTGCTGAAATGGCGGCCCTTGGTAAAGATGTCCGTGCCATCACCGATGAACTTGACTCAGTAGGGAACACCACAGCAGCAATCGGTAAGGGATTTGCCATTGGGAGCGCGACGCTCACCGTGGTAGCCCTCTTCGCTGCTTTTTCACTCGAAATACGCGAAGCTGCAGGACATGAGATAAAGCTCGAGCTGACGGATGCACGTATCCTCATCGGAATCCTAATCGGTTCAATCCTTCCCTTCTGGGTTGGGGCAAGCACGATGCTGGCGGTGGGTCATGCTGCACAAAAAATCGTCCTTGAGATCAAGCGTCAGTTCGATGAGATTGTTGGTTTGCGTGAAGGCACCGCGGATCCTGACTCGGCGCGTATCGTTGACATTGCGACGCGTGCGGCCTTGATAGAGATGATTCAACCTGGGCTTGTTGCGGTCTTCGCACCTGTCGCTGTTGGGTTCCTCATGGGACCTGAAGAGCTTGCAGGAATGCTTGCTGGCGCACTTGCTGTTGGTTCGACGATGTCGCTCTTTATGGCGAATGCAGGCGGTGCATGGGACAACGCGAAGAAGCACATCGAGCAGAATGGTCTATCGGGAGAGGCAAAGGGCGGAGAGGCTCACAAGGCATCTGTTGTGGGTGACACAATTGGAGACCCATTCAAGGATACATCCGGGCCCGCTGTTGCGATTTTGATCAAGGTGATGAGTGTTGTCAGCTTGCTTATTGCGCCGATGGTCGCTGGCCGCTAGTACCGTCTGGCCTTACTATGAACGAGCTCTGGGACAACATCGTCCCGGAGCTTTTTTGTTTTTTGATGACCGCTAATTGATTAAAGGGTCCGTGTTAAAAACAAACAGGAGCCACAATGTGACTCCTGAAAGTGCCCAAGAAGGGACTTGAACCCTTACCCCTTACGGGACACGCCCCTCAAACGTGCGCGTCTGCCAATTCCGCCACCTGGGCTGGTGCGAGCGGACTAAAATCCGCCCCCTGAAGATATCGCTCCAGCCATCCATTGTCAAGGAAATGAGGCGATATTCAAGGTTTATCTTCCGGTTCATCCGCATCTGGGACGCGGGGACCAACAAACAGCGCCCAGCGGACATTCAGTGTTTCCCAGTCATACTGTGCACCGTCACCACCACCATTCCAATAACGGTTGCCTGTCGGACTAAAGCTGCCATCCGGACGACCTACACGCGCAGCCCGCGTCTGATCTCCCGCAGGGTCATTGACAATGATGCGACCATCATCGGTGTAGCCTCGCACTGTCATTAAGTGTCCCGCAGCTGTAACCCGCGTCCCTAAAAGTACCGGTCGTCCTGCTTTTAGCTCGGCAAGGACACGCTCCTTCGTGACTTTCTTTCCATAAACCATGCTCGCAGTCGGAAAGTACCCCCTGATGTACTTGAGCATTTTGTAGTGAACAGTTCCCAGATTTGGTTCGGTGATACGGTCATCAATTGACTGAAGCAGGCCGCCATAGCGACTTGTGTGTTCATAGCTTTCCGTAACTTTGACTGGCTCTTCGGTGATCTTTCCAAGGCCCGCAAGGAGCATCAGAATTGAAACGGGGCCACAGGATCCACTGCCATCAAATCCATCTGGTGCATCCCAGACCTGCTGCATCAGCGGGAGCGGAATATCAACGACAGCCTTACCCTTGGCGCGCCTCGGGATATCCGTAAAGTGCCATGGTGCCGGAGGACCATAGACATTGCGTCCCCAGGTCAGCTGGTCAGGACGTATTCGTGTAACGTTGATCTTAACTTGGAGCGGATGATTTCCAGCAGCGAGAATGCCGAGAACCTTGTCCGCGTACGTGTTTGCTGAAGGGCCATCCTTACCGGTCCCTGCACGACCAAGCGCAAAGTACCAAGACTCGAATATGCCGATTCCATCCTCGAGGTTGCCATTTCCGATAATCGGTGCACGGTTCCATGCAATCGCTAGACGCTGTGCGACATCTTGCACAGATTGGTTTTGAGAACTTGTCTGCAATTCAGTAGATGGCATCGCTAACATCGCAGATACAAGCTCTGCAGGAACCCTCCACTGCCGGGAAACATCACGAATAATCATCTGGAAGGCTGGTGTCTTGTTGGTCACTTCTTGGAAGTTCGCACTTATGATTACAGGCATACAGAATTCTAGCCTCAATTCTCCGTTATGGATGTAATGCGTTCATATCGTTGCCAGATGTGCGATTATGTTTACACTAGACACGTAATCTGTGATGCTGCTTGGTATATTCGATGAAGGTGTCGGGCTAAATATTTGTCGATATCGAGTCAAATGTTGTGTTATGCGGGAATAGTGATGTGATGGCAAAGCGAAAATCGACTGGTGATGAGCCGCGGCGCACGTCCGCATCCACAAGAGGCAAAGCGGATGATGGCACACTGCCGTCACCCTGGCTCGCTATCCTCACGACGCTAATCGTAGCGCTTGGCGCTATTGCCGCGGGTCTGGCAGTGTTTTGGGGTCCACCTGCACGCGATCTGACGTCTCCCACCGAATACTTTTCCGCTGCCCGCGCCTATAAACATGTCGAAGCGATTGCACGTGCTCCTCATCCACCGGGTACGGCTGAACATGCCCGTGTTCGTGCGTATATCGTGGACCAGCTGCGTGCACTAAAACTTGATGTTCATGAACAGGAAGCGGTAGCGACATCCAAGACAAAGCGCGGCTTGACGCTGGCAAGTGTCGTGAACATTGTTGGCTATCGAAAAGGTGCCTCTCCAAAGCCGGGGCCGCCCCTGCTTCTGATGGCTCATTATGATTCCGTTCCAACGGGACCGGGCGCCGGGGATGACGCAGCGGGTGTGGCGGCGATTCTCGAGGCACTGAGAGCCCTTGGTTCACAGCGCCTCGAAAATGATGTCTATGTCGTTATCACAGATGCCGAGGAGCTTGGGTTGCTTGGAGCTAAAGCGTGGTTTGCATCCGAGGAAGGCAAGAAGCTCGGTAAGGGTGTGATCATCAACCTTGAAGCCCGGGGCGGCAGTGGCCCCGTCTTTATGTTTGAAACGGGAGCCACGAACCGCCGTCTGGTGCAGCACTTGAGTCAGGCTACGGAGTACCCTGCGGCATCATCCCTGATGTACAACCTCTACAAGCTGCTCCCCAATGACACGGATATGACCGTTGCGAAGGCAGCTGGGTGGAACTTCCTCAACCTCGCGATGGTGGCGAGCTGGCAAAGTTACCACACGGCAAGGGATACACCGGCCAATCTAAGCCAATC
>JBEEMN010000019.1:0-10364 GCA_041192625.1 Armatimonadota bacterium | reverse complement strand
GTTGGCGGCTACTCGGGAGGCATGAAGCAGCGTCTCGGAATTGCGATCGCGCTTGTCGGAAACCCGGGTGTGATTATCGTGGATGAACCCACTGCAGGCCTCGACCCAACGGAGCGAAACCGCTTTCTTAATCTCCTCGCAGAAGCCGGCGAGCGCGCGGCAGTTATCCTCTCAACGCACATCGTGGAAGATGTCCAAGAGCTCTGCGAGCGCGTTGCCATCATCGCTAAAGGACGCGTCGTCGCACACGGAACGCCGGAGACTGTCATCGCCGATGTAAGTGGAAAGCTATTCCGGCGCACCGTCGCGAAGCATGAGCTGGATGACATCGAGATAACCATGCGTGTGGTCTCAAAGCGCCTCGTAGCGGGGAAGCCGGTTGTGACGGTTACCGCGGATGAATGTCCTGCTGGTTTTGATGCCGTCAAACCCGGCCTTGAGGATGCGTACTTCCTCTTCACGGCGGATGGCGCCAAATGAAAGCCATCATTTTATTCGAGCTGCGGTTTCGCCTGAAGCAGATCAGCACGTGGATGTTTGTGATGATTCTGGCTGTGCTCAGCTTCAGTGTGGTTGCGACGGACTTTGTGCAGGTTGGCGGCGGCGATGGCCCAATCAAGGCAACCAGCCCTGGCATGGCAGCAATGATCCTAACGATTATCGCGGCCCTTGGGTCTATTATTTCCGCGGCACTTGTCGGCACGGCGATTCAGCGCGACTTTGAAACCGGGACGCACGACATTTTGTTCGCTACCGGGATGCGTAAGCAGGACTACTACTTCGGCCGCTACATCGGCAGCTTACTGGTATCCTTCATCGTCTTTATGGCTCTGCCACTTGGGATGATGATCGGCTCTGTGATGCCGTGGGTGGATCCAAATGTCTTGGCACCCTTTGACATCCGAACCTACATCAATCTCTACACCGCATTGCTGGTTCCAAACCTTGTCCTGACCGGTGCGTTGTTCTTCGTCTTCGGTGCGGCAAGCCGCTCCGTGATGGCGATTTACATCATGGGTGTCTGCCTCTTTGTGGGCTACGCCGCCAGCCAGACGCTCATCCAAAGCATGGACAACCGCTACATCGGGGCGCTCCTCGATCCATTCGGCCTCGCGGCGATGCGCTACGATGCACGCTATTGGACCGTCTTTGAGAAAAACACGCGCCAGATTACCCTTGCCGGTTCACTTCTCATTAACCGGTCCATCTGGGTAGCAATCGCGGCAGCACTGCTAACGGGTGGCTTCCGAACCTTTCAGTTCAAGTCATCCCGTGCCGGCCAGGCAAGCAAGTCATCCAAAGGCAAGGCAAAGCGTGCAGCAAACACACCAATCATCGAGACCAGCCTACCGGTTTACCAAACTCAGCCGCTGACCTTTGTCGCATCGATGCTCAGCATCGCCCGGGCAACCTACAGTGACATCGTCAAGGGTGTGACCTACAAAATCATCATGGTAGCGGGCTTGATGCTCCTTACGACCACCATCTGGAATGCTGCAAAGACGTTTGACAATGCCGTGCTCCCGGTTACGCGCATCATGGTAGAAACAGGCTTCACCAGCTTTATGCTGTTCTACGTCATCCTGATTACCTTCTATGCAGGCGAGCTCGTCTGGCGTGAGCGCGGCGTGCGCTGCGATCAGATCATGGATGCCTTGCCGACGCGCAGCTCAGCAGTCGCGGTAGGCAAGTTTGTTGCTCTTGCGCTGATGCTGATTACGACGACACTTGTGGTCATCGCGGGATGTCTGTTTCTTCAGGTGCTAAAAGGCAGCCCCGATACAAACCCTGTTTTGTACATCACGTATGGCTTTGGAATCTCCCTCCCGCAGCTGTTTATCCTTGCGGCAGAAGCCATCTTTATCCACACCATCATCAACCAAAAGTTCATGGCACACGGCATCTTCCTGATTGGCTTTGTGCTTCAAGGTGCGATTGCGGGTATCGGCTTCGACCATGGCCTCTACCAGTTTGGCAGCATCCCCCAAGTCACGCTGTCGGACATGAACGGCTTCGGGCCATTCCTGCTTCCGGCGCGCTGGTTTATGGCGTATTGGGGATGCTTTTCGGCGCTCCTGCTCCTCATTTCAAGCGGGATTTGGGTCCGTGGCAAAGACACAAGCCTGAAGCAACGCTTCCTGCGTATCGACATGCCACTCGCATCCCGGCTTGGTGCGGCGCTCGCACTCGTAGGTTTCATTGGCTGCGGTGTTGTCATTTTCTACAACACCAATGTTTTGCACCGTTATGCATCATCCAAGGATGCCGTCAAGAATCAGGCGAACTACGAAAAGTGGTTCCGGGATGATTGGAATAAAAAGCCACAGCCAAAGGTTGTTGATGTCGATATCGATGTGACGCTAATCCCAAAAGAAGGGAAATATGTCTCAAAGGGCGTGCTGGTTGTTGAGAACACGCACGATACGTCCGTCAACGAGATCATGGTTTCCCACGCGGATGGCCTCAACAACGTCGAGCTCAACGCAGATAATGGATGGACAGAAACACGCTATGAGCGAAAGCTTGGCGTGCACGTTTTCCGGCTAACCAAGCCACTCGCACCCGGTGCAAAAATGAACATTTCATTTACGCTTGGGGACACACGGGGTGGCTTCTCAAATGGTGGGCAAAACACACAGGTCGTGGAGAATGGCTCGTTCTTGACGATGCCGGTGCCGATGATTGGCTACCACTCCGATGCTGAAATCTCCGATGATGCGGAGCGCAGGCGTCAGAAACTTGCCCCGAAGGAGCAAATGCCTCAGCCGACAGCTGCAGGTGCGCGGGATCGCAGCTACCTTGCAGCGGAATCCGACTGGGTGAAGTTTGCGTGTACCGTTCGTACAGATACTGACCAGCTTGGTGTCGCTCCAGGTTACTTGGAGAAGGAATGGAACGAAGGCGGCAAGCGTTGCTTCCGCTACGTTATGGACACACCCATTAGGTACTTCTTCACGATTGTGTCCGCTCGGTACACAAAGCTTGAGGATACATGGACAGCCCCGGATGGCCGTAAAGTTGCACTTCAGGTTCTGTATCACGCACCGCATAAGTGGAATGTTGACCGGATGATGGCGGGGATGAAGGCAGCCCTTGCGTATTGCGAGGCGAACTACACACCGTATCAGTACCGTCAGCTTCGCATTTTGGAGTTTCCTGCGTACGCAGAGTTTGCTCAGGCTTTCCCAAACACGGTTCCGTATTCCGAAGGCATTGGGTTCATCCTCGATGTTGACAAGGACCGTCGCGGGATGGACACGCCGTACTACGTGACGGCGCACGAGACCGCGCACCAGTGGTGGGCACACCAGGTCATTGGCGCGGATGCTGCCGGTAGCGAAATGCTTTCAGAGGCTCTCGCCGACTACACCGCGGGACGCATTTTGTCCAAGAAGCTACCGATTTCCGGTGAGCGTCGTTACCTGATGCAAAGTGTTGAGCGCTACTTGCGTGGGCGTTCAAGCGATCGGATTGGTGAAAACCCACTGGCACTATGTCAGCACCAGCAGTACATCCACTATTCGAAGGGAACGCTGATCTTCACCGCGCTCTCGCGGCGTGTTGGAGAGGAGAAGCTAAATAGCATCATCGCAGAGTTTGCCCGCAAGAATGCACTGCAAAAGCCTCCCTATTGCACAGGGATGGACTTGGTAAATCTTCTGAAACAGCGTCTTCCTGACCAGCGACAGTGGATTGAAGATGCATTTGAAAAGATCACACTCACAGATTTTAAGATTACCGATGCAGCCGTAAAGCAGGGCTCGGATGGCCTCTGGGAAACGACGGTCAAGCTTGAGAGCCGGGCCAACTATTCGGATGCCAAGGGTCAGGAGACAGAAAAGGCATTCAGTGGTGATGTAAAAATCGCTCTGACCGCGGCATCGGACAAGAAAGAGTACATCGGAGAGATCATCGCGATGTCTACCCACAAGCTGTCGACGGGGACGCAAACGCTCATCCTTCGCAGTAAGACTAAGCCTGCCGCCGTAGTGGTAGATCCGTTGCTTGAGTGGCTTGGTCGTAGCATGGATGACCGTGTGAAGACACTGTAAGGTTTCGATTACGAAGCGATGCCTCCCCTGTCCCTCCGGGACAGGGGAGGTTTTTTGTGCTATCGACGATGACTTCCCACGACGCCTAAATAATATTGCAATTCAGTTGCATTAATACATCAAGCAAGGGTAGGCTGAACTCCATGAACGCATCCACTCCATCCACGGACAATCGCCTTCCCGTCACGGTGCTCTCCGGATTTCTTGGCGCAGGCAAAACAACCGTTCTCAACAATCTCCTGACAGGCGATCACGGTCGCAAAATCGCCGTCATCGTCAACGATATGTCGAGTATCAACATCGATGAAGCACTGCTGCGCGATAGTGTCTCGCGCGTCGATGCAAAGATGGTGGAGATGCACAACGGCTGCATCTGCTGCACATTGCGCGAAGACCTGTTGATTGAGGTCAAAAAGCTGGCCCTCGATGGTCGCTTTGACTACCTGATTATCGAGAGCACCGGAATAGGCGAACCCCTTCCCGTTGCGGAGACATTTACCTTTAACGACGACTCCGGGATGGTCCTCGGTGACATCGCACGCATCGACACAATGGTCACCGTTGTAGATGCCCAAGGCCTGCCCAAGCTGTATGCATCGGATGAAGAGCTGCGCGATCGCGGAATCGGCAACGATGAAGATGACAACCGCGGGCTGAGCGAGCTCCTGACAGAGCAGATTGAGTTCGCAGATGTCATCATCGTCAACAAATGCGATGTCGCATCACTTGCGCAGCTGGACCAAACCAGAAGCATCATTGCCGCACTAAACCCATCGGCAACGGTGATTGAGACCAGCCAGGGCAAAGCTCCGCTGGATGACCTCCTTGACACTGGACGCTTCAGTATGGAACGCGCGGCTGAAATGCCCGCTTGGCTAAAAGTTATGCGCGGGGATATCTCGAGTGAAATCGATGAATACGGCATTTCACACTTCGTCTATCGCGCACGCCGACCGTTCCACCCATTCCGGCTTGCCAAGTGTCTCGCGGCAGATTGGCGGGGCATCCTGCGGTCAAAGGGCTTTATGTGGATGGCAAATCTTCCGGACATCGCCTTCGTCTGGTCCCTCGCGGGCGGACTGTCCCGCCTTGAGGGTGCTGGGTATTGGTGGGCAGCAACGAGCCGGGATGAGTGGCCGGATGACCCTGAGCTCATCCAGGATGCGCTGGACAACTGGGTCGATCCATGGGGTGACCGTCGCCAGGAAGTTGTCTTCATCGGGATGGGTATCGAACAAGAGCGGCTCATTTCCGCCCTTGATGACTGCCTTCTCAACGATGAAGAAATGGCAGCTGGCCCGGATGTTTGGAAACAGTATGAGGATGCTCTTGATATCGGGGACTAGTCCTGGATGAACTAAATGCCTCGGGTTAGCGAACTGTCGAGACTAGCATCATCCGATTCAATGGGCTACCGGTATACTCAATTATCCTCTAAACAGATGACTGGGAACTGGCCTTCGATGTTGAAAACAGCAGCCCTTGGACTTCTAGCTCTCACGCTTGCGGCACACCTGCCGATGGCAGCTGCAGGACAGAACCCCATTTCGAGTGACCACTTCGAACAGCGTGTCCGTCCATTGCTTCTCGCTGAGTGCGCATCCTGCCACGGTGCTGCAACTCAGCAGGCAGGAATCCGCTTTGATATCCCATTTCCTGGCACTAAAGAGCAAAAATCCCGGCTCATCGCACGTGTGAAACGCGTTTTGCAGCCAGTCAATGGTGGTAAACAAATGCCACCATCCAAACCACTTAACAAGGAGCAAACCGCCACCCTTCTGGCGTGGCTGGATTCTGGAGCAACGTTTCCAGCGGTCAAGAAGACGTCATCGCCAAATGAACTCTGGTCACTCAAGCCGCTCAAACCACCCAAGTTGGTATCCAAAAGCGAACAACCATCAAGGGTCATCGACCGGCTCATCCAGGCCCGCCTTATAAAGAGCGGTCTTTCTCCCGCAAAACCAGCTGATCGCTACACTCTCCTCCGCCGGATGAGCTACGACATCACAGGCCTTCCTCCGACATTCGATGCATCCAAGAGCTTTGAGAATGACCGTGCACCTGATGCAACAAGCAAACGCATCAAGGAGATGCTCGCAAGCACGGCGTTTGGTGAGCATTTCGCACGAAAATGGCTGGACCTTGCACGCTACGCAGACACAAAAGGCTATGTCTACACAGAAGAGCGCCGCTACGCCTTCGCGTACACATACCGCGACTGGGTCGTCGATGCCTTTAACCGCGACCTTCCTTACAACGACTTCTTACGGCTACAGCTGGCAGCTGACCGCTACCCAGCGACGCCCATAAAAGACCTCGCAGCACTTGGATTTCTGACCGTTGGGCGGCGGTTTGTCAACAACATCCCGGATGTCATCGATGACCGAATCGATGTCATCATGCGTACAACCCAGGGGCTGACAGTCTCATGCGCGCGCTGCCATGACCACAAATTTGACCCGATTCCAACCAAAGACTACTACGCGCTCTACGGTGTCCTCGCACAGTCAGCTGACATCAATGTAAAGATTGGTCCGCTTAGCGGGACTCCCGATGCGCAAAATGCCTATACCGCAAAGCGACAGGCGGCGCTGACCGCATTCTCGAAGCGCGTTGAAACTGAGCGTGCAAACCTCGCCAGCCGCTTGCGCAGCCATCTAGTGCGCTACATGGAAGCCGTCCCAAATGTTGCATCCCTGCCAAGCGCCGACTTCTACATCATCCTCGGAAAAGATGACATCAACCCTTTTGTCGTACGACGCCTGAAGACACAACTTGACCAGGCCGTTTCGCGCAAGAGTCGGATTTTCACGCTCTGGGATGCCCTAGGAATCGGCGATGATGTACGCTTCAAGGCACAGGCTACGCGGGTTCTTGCCCGTCTCAAATCGGATGCTGCTTTCCGAAGCCAGTTCAACACGCGTATCGTGGATGCTGTCCTTTCAAACCTGAAACCCGACTCCACCGATGAGGCAGCTGGCAAAATCTTTGGCGATACCCTTGCGGCAGCAGATGTCCAGTGGCAAGCAGCCATCAACGCTGCGCAGAGCACAGGGAAGCCTCTCCCTACAGCTTTACCAGACCTCGAAACGGAAGAGCTCAGAGGCTTTATCTACGGAAGCGACTCTGTTTTCACCGTCCCCGATGCCGCAATGAATGAGCTCGAATGGCTCTTTGATGAACCAACGCGTGTTGACCTGAACCGCCTCAAAATGGCGATTGACACATTGGATGCCGACAGTCCAGCAGCGCCGGACCACGCGATGGCCCTCAGCGAAGCTCCCCGGAAAGCTCCTCAGCGCATATATCGACGCGGCGATCCCCGCCTGCCCGCTGCCCCCGCCCCCGCGGCATTCCTGACCGCCATGCCAAACTGTGCCTACCCATCAGCGGTCACTACACCGGGCAGGCGTGAGCTGGCAGAGAGCATCATTTCCAACAGTAACCCACTGACGGCTCGCGTCTACGTCAACCGCATCTGGGGGATGCTCTTTGGGAGAGGTCTTGTCGCTACGCAGAGTGACTTTGGAACAAGGGGAGCCCTGCCCAGTCACCCGGAGCTCCTAGACTTTTTGGCCACCGAGTTCATCAAGCACAAATGGTCAACCAAGTGGCTTGTAGAAACAATACTAAACACAAAAACCTACCAACAAGCATCAACAGCAGCAACGACTGCTAATAAAAAAGACCCCGACAACACCCTCCTTTCACATATGCCGGTGCGGCGCCTCACCTTTGAACAGCTCAGGGACACCCTTCTTTGGGTAAGCAGTTCTCTGGATCCAACCGCTGGGGGGCGCTCAGGAGACATCTTTCCAGCAACCCTGCCCGCACGACGGTCGCTTTACGCCACCATCGACCGCCAGTTTGTCCCAGGTGTCCTTCGTGCCTTTGACTTCGCAAACCCCGACCAACACACCCCCGAGCGACACGAAACCACCACTGCACAACAAGCGCTCTTTCTCCTAAACCATCCATTTGCAGGACGCATCACGCAGGCTCTGGTTGATGACTGTGCAAAACAACCATCCGGTACCGCAGCCGTCACCAAGCTTTACGAACGCGTTCTGCAGCGGAAACCAGCCATAGGTGAACTTGCTGTCGCGCGGAAGGCCGGGCTTGCCGATACGCCTCCTGAGCGCAACGCCCTTGCAGCATTTGCACAGGCGCTTGTTATGTCCAACCGCGTTTTGTTCGTGGAATAGAAAACGTCATGCACAAGAATCACATCAAACAGCTGAAACCATTCGTTTCCCGCCGGGATTTCCTGATGCAAACCGGAGGCGGACTTGGCGCCGTGGCGCTTGCGGGCATCCTCGCCGACGATGGCCTTGCCCAGCCTCCGATCGACCCGCTTGCCGTACGTGCGCCGCACTTTGCTCCGAAAGCCAAGCGCATCATCCAGCTCTTTATGAATGGCGGCCCAAGCCACCTCGACACCTTTGATTACAAGCCAGACCTCACAAAGTACGCAGGCCAGCCCATCCCGGGCGGTGGCATCCAGACCGAGCGCAAAACAGGTGCCCTCTTCCCAAGCCCCTTTGCATTCAAGCGCTACGGTAAGAGCGGCATTTATGTCAGCGAAATCTTTGATCATGTCGGCGGCTGCATCGATGACATTTGCGTTATCAACAGCATGAAAGCCGAAATCCCAAACCATGAACCAAGCCTGATGCTGATGCATTGCGGTGACCAGGTTCAGGTAAGGCCATCCCTTGGCTCGTGGATAACCTATGGTCTTGGTACCGAAAATCGCAATCTCCCCGGGTTTGTCGTCCTCTGCCCGGGTGGCAGTCCCATCAAAGATTCGGAAAACTGGCGCAGTGCCTTTCTCCCAGGCGCTTTCCAAGGCACCAGCATCGATACGCAGCACACCGAGATTGCAAAGCTGATCGAAAACATCCAGAGCGCAAACCAAACAGCCGCCGAGCAGCGCCGGACACTGGACATCTTGCGAGACCTCAACCAGCAGCATCTGGCAACGAGAGCCACCGAACCACGCCTCGAAGCTAAGCTGCAGAGCTACGAGCTTGCGTACCGGATGCAGCGCGAGGCCACGGATGCATTCGATACAAACCTTGAGCCGCAATCTGTCCGGGATTCGTACGGCGATGGCACTCTTGCACGCTCGATTCTGACAGCGCGCCGCCTCGTGGAGCGCGGTGTCCGGATGGTGCAGATTTGGCAGGGAGCTGGCCAGCCATGGGACCATCACGATGACATCGGACAGCACCGAACACTTGCTCAGCAAATTGATAAGCCAATCGCTGCGCTTCTCCGTGACCTCAAGCAGCGTGGGATGTTGGAAGACACGCTTGTGATTTGGGGAGGTGAGTTTGGCCGCACGCCTGTGGTTGAGCTAACGGGGCCGAGTAAGGGCCGGGATCATAATCCGTACGGCTTCACGATGTGGATGGCGGGTGGCGGCGTCAAAGGTGGAACTGTCTACGGTGCTACGGATAACTTTGGCTTCAAAGCGGAGAAGGATGTGGTGCCCGTCCACGACCTCCATGCGACGATTTTGCACCTGATGGGCTTTGACCACAAGCGGCTGACCTACCGCTACGCCGGACGCGACTTCCGCCTAACGGATGTTTACGGCAATGTAGTCTCGGGCCTGTTGGCGTAGAAACTTAGTTTTCAGTCAGCCGTAAAAGAAGAATTTGTCGATGCGGGTAACGCCACCAAATTGGGCGTTGACCACAAGCGGCTGACCTACCGCTACGCCGGGCGCGACTTCCGCCTAACGGATGTCTACGGCAACGTCGTACCGGGCCTGATCGCCTAGACGCGTAGTTTGTAGTCCAGAGAAGAAGAAGATTTTCTGGATGTTGTTGAATGAGACTTTTTTGGGCTTCGACCACAAGCTGCTGACCTACCGCTACGCCGGGCGCGATTTCCGCCTAACGGATGTTTACGGCAACGTAGTCCCGGGCCTGCTGGCGTAAAAAAGCCCCACCTGTAATCCACAGGCGAGGCTTTTACACGGACATCCGAAACGCTTCTTAGGCCTTTGGCAGCTTCCACTGAGGACGGCGCTCATAATCCAACCAAGTGTTCGCTTCCTTGTCTCCTGGAAACTCCCATTTGACGGGATCCCACTTGAGCTTGCGACCGTGCCAATACGCGAGGTTGCCCAGCTGTGTGTATTGGTTGGAGCGAGCACCGATTTCGACATCACAGAGACAACGCTCACGCGACTTAATGCAGTCCAGCCAGTTTCGGTGATGCCCAGGCGACTTGAACAAATGCACTTCACTATCCGCAAGTGGGTCCTGAATAAGCTCTTTTGGATTGCTGAAGAGAACGCCA
>JBEEMN010000018.1:0-10459 GCA_041192625.1 Armatimonadota bacterium | reverse complement strand
GCGTTTTACGGTGCCGAAATCGAGAACAGACGTGAGCTGAACTACCCGCCGTTTTCCCGACTTTGCAATGTCATCGCAAATCACGAGGATGCAAACACGGCTTCAGGCGCAGCGGCCGAGATTGCTACACGCCTTCGTTTACATCGCGGGCTGACGGTGCTAGGGCCAGCTCCCTGCCCACTGTCCCGCGTACGCAACAAGCATCGATTTCATGTGCTCATCAAAGGCCCACTTGATGACACACTTAGGCAGCTCGTGCGACGGGAGCTCACGGCGATGCCAAGCGACTTGAGGTCAATGTTGATGGTCGATATCGACCCGCAGAGTGTTGTGTAGTTTGTTCCGTTAGAAAACTCTTTCTGGGGGTTAGTCTGTGTCGGAACCAAAGACTAATTGGAATGACTCGGGCCAGCGCCGTGGCTTTCCTGTGAGTTTATCGATACAGACCCCTTTGGTGGATCCCGTGGCGATGCGTTTATTCCGGTTTTGGCATTCAACGGTGTATGTGAATGTCACGCTCGCACCCGTGGATGATTCACAGACGCATGTGATGGACAGCTCATCGGTGAAGAATGCCGGGCTGAGGTATTTGATGGTTGCATCCGCGATGACGATTTGAATGCCAGCACGCTGTATCTCGGGAAATGGAAGTCCGGCATCCTGAAGCCATGCGCAGCGGGCAACTTCGAAGTACTGCAGATAAATCGCGTTGTTGACGTGCCCGAAGCTGTCCAGCTCGTACGAACGTACAGAAAGATTAATTGTTGTCATCATCAATAAAAAGCACCACTCCAACCGTGTTGCAGTGGTGCATTTCTTTCACATGGAATGCTTACTTAGAAAAGTGATCCGTGTTTAGCTGAATAAACGACTTCCACTTCTCAGGAACTTCATCTTCCATGAAAATGGCATCGACCGGGCATTCAGGTTCGCACAATCCGCAGTCAATACACTCATCAGGATTGATGAAGAGCTGTGTGTCATCATCACCGCCCTGAATACAGTCCACGGGGCAGACGGACACGCAAGAGCGGTCTTTGACTCCTATGCAGGGCTCCGCAATCACAAAAGGCATCTGGATCTCCACCTGCAGGGTCGATGATTTACTGAATCATTGTCCAGTTCCGTACCCCTGCCGTACCAAAATTATAACGATGGAGGAAGTGATTAGCAACCTGAGAATCATTCTCATTTATTTCAAACACATGATGTACATTCCCATTTGTAACGGGTAGACTGGTATCTAACTACATTCAAAGTGCATCGTTGCCATGCGTACCGGTGTGCGTTGTCTAACAAGGAAAACTTTTATGTCGTTCGTTGGCAAACCAGCCCCGGATTTTACCGCTCCTGCATTCTTCCCAGGAGACACTGCTGCATCTGATGTCAAGTCACTTTCCCTTACCGACTACCGTGGAAAGTGGGTTGTGTTCTTTTGGTATCCCCTCGATTTCACCTTTATCTGCCCAACGGAAATCCTTGCACTGTCCGATCGCTTGGATGAGTTTGAAGAGCTCGGTGCAGTCGTTATCGGTGCATCGACCGACTCCGTGTATTCCCACCGTGCATGGGTACGTACTCCACGTACTGACAATGGTATTGAAGGCACTGCATACCCAATCATCGCTGACATGACCCAGCAAATCGCTGCAGATTACGGCGTCCTCATTGATGGTGAAGGCATCGCGCTTCGCGGCTTGTTCATCATCGACCCAGATGGCGTTGTCAAGCACTCCACCATCAATGCGTTGAATGTCGGCCGTAATGTGGATGAAGTCATCCGTACGCTGCAGGCACTGCAGAGCGGTGGACTGTGTGCAGCCAACTGGAAGCCAGGTGCAAAGCACCTTTCCCCTGGTAGCTAATCATGCCACTTCGCCGTGGCGCTGAGCTTCCATCACTTGCAGGCGCAACCGAATGGATAAACGGTGAAACAACGCGGGAGAGCCTCATCGGCTCTCCTTGCCTAATTCACTTCTGGTCCCTATCCTGCTACATCTGCAAGAACAATCTGCCGGCATTGGCAGCGTGGAAGACTAAGTATGGTCCTCTTGGACTCAAAGTCATCGCGGTACACATGCCGCGCTCTGAAGACGAAACCAACGTCGAATTAGTAAAACAGAGCATGCTCGAGCATGGAATCACTGAAAACTGTGCGATTGACAACATGCATGATGTCAAAGATGCCTTTTTAAACGAGGCGGGCTTTGTACCTCATTACTATGTGTTTAACGCAGATGGCATCTTAGAGAGTCGTGCAGCGGGTGATGCTGGTGTTGCGTCCATCGATGCGGCGCTGGTCAAGCTGTTTCCAGCCTAACATCGCTTATTTATTTACGGGAGGTATTCGGGCACTTAAGTCCAATACCTCCCGTAGTGCATTTTGAGGAGAATTTTTAGCACCTATGGACCACTTTTCTGGAAAAACATCCGATGAACGGCTTCTAGCCACACCAACCGCAGCCGAAGCATCCTTTATACACAGCGATCCGTGGCGTGTGCTTAGAATTCAGAGTGAGTTCGTACGCGGGTTGGATGCGCTTGCAGACCTTGGTCCGGCGGTGACGCTCTTTGGGAGTGCCCGAACGCGTGTTGGCGATCCATATTATGCGGCAGCTGTCGACACAGCCCGCCTTCTTGGGAAGCAGGGCTATGCGATTGTTACGGGTGGAGGCCCTGGCATCATGCAAGCGGCCAATGAGGGTGCAAAACTTGCCGCGGTCAAGAGTATTGGACTCAACATTGAGCTTCCGTTTGAGCAGCACTTGAATCCGTACTGCGATGTGTCCGTCGACTTTCGTTACTTCTTCGTCCGCAAGGTCATGTTGGTAAAGGTCGCGAGTGCGTTTGTTATTTTCCCCGGTGGTTACGGAACCCTTGATGAGCTGATGGAAGCCTTGACACTTGTCCAAACGGGTAAGATTTCAAACTTCCCGATTATTCTGTATGGCTCGGACTACTGGAGTGGTTTGGTCAAGTGGCTAAAGGACACTGTCCTCCCGGATGGCAAAATAAGTGCATCCGACATTGACCTCCTTCGTATCGTGGACACTCCGGAAGATGTTGTCAATATTGTTAAAGCAACAACATCACGGGGTACAGATCACGACCATCAGATTGATATTGAGCTGGCAAGCCTTGCCGATGTTGCAAAAGCTTATGCTCCTCCGCCATTTGCAGAGCAATAGAGGCAATCAGATCACAGAAAAAAACGCCCTGATGCGCAAGCATCGGGGCGTTTTACATTTCCAAGCTGGCTTAGTCGATGAACTGAACACCCTCACCTGCAACGACGCGTCCAAGAATACATGCCTTCTCTCCACTGGCATTGAGCTCGCTGACAAGACTCTCCGCCTTGGATGCAGGGACAACTACAACCATCCCGATGCCCATGTTGAATGTCCGCATCATGTCATCCAGAGGAACATTCCCAGAATTTTGAATCAAGTTGAACAGCGCTGGAATGGTCCAAGCGCTGCGGCTGATTTCAGCCGCAGTTCCTTCCGGGAGCGAGCGTGGAATGTTGTCCACAAACCCACCACCGGTGATGTGGGCCATCGCGCGGATTTCATGCGATACAAGCCTCGGTAGAAGCGCATTAGCATAACATCGGTGAGGAGCAAGAAGCGCATCGCCAACAGTCGTGCCCAAGGACTCTACAAACGTATCTACGCCGAAGCCTGCCACTTCAAACAAGACTTTGCGGGCCAGGGAATAGCCATTGGTGTGGAGACCATCCGATGCCAGACCAATCAAAACATCCCCCACCTCAACCGTAGAGCCATCAATGATTGCGCCACGGTCAACGATGCCCACGATGCAGCCAGCGAGGTCATATTCGCCTGCTTGATACATCCCCGGCATTTCCGCTGTTTCACCGCCGATGAGAACACATCCGCTCGAGCGGCATCCCTCAGCGAGTCCCTTGACGACATCGGCGGCGACAGACGGTTCCAGCTTGCCCGTAGCGAAGTAGTCAAGAAAGACCATTGGGCGCGCGCCTTGCACAAGGATGTCATTGATGCAGTGCCAAACGAGATCACGTCCGATCGTGTCATGCTTATCCATCATGAATGCGACCTTCAGCTTGGTACCGACGCCATCCATGCTACTAACAAGGACAGGATCGTTACCCAGCTGTCCCGCAAGTGAGAACATCCCTCCAAATGAACCTACATCCGCGACAACATTTGCGTTGAATGTCGAACGGATATGCTTCTTCATTTGGCGAACCGCCTCAGTTCCAGCATCGATATCGACGCCAGAATCAGCATATGTGGTTGTCTTTAGTTCATCGGACATGGGGAAACCCTCCTGCCAAACTGTCAAATAAAAACCCACCGTGCGCAGTGGGTTGAAAGGGTGAACATCGGGGCGAGAGGATTCCAACCTCCGACCTCGGCGACCCGATTGCAGCGCTCTAACAAGCTGAACTACATCCCGGGTATCCCGCCCACTCCACCTGCGTGGAGCGTTACCGCGCGATATTATCACGTGGCAAAGATGCAAGCAAAGCCTATCCCCCACATCATACTGACGATTGACGCAGGCGGAACGACTGTGCGCTTCCGTCTCGAATGCGATGGTAGCTTGCTCCATGATGACTGGTCAATTCCAGCATCCCCCGATGGAAATCCTCCAGTCTTCCTCAGTGGTTTACCTAAACCAGACATCGTCGTAGCCGGGATCACAAAAGTCAGCCGTCCAGGCGTAGTTGATGCTTGGAAACATGCTTTGGATTTTCATTTTCCAGCGGCAGAACATATGATTGTTCCCGATTTTGAGCTCGCTGCAGCTGCATCGATTGACCGTTCGGGTGCTGTGATGCTTTTGGCTGGTACGGGTTCCCTAGCGTGTGTGCTTGATGGAAACACATTGGTGCGAGTTGGTGGGCGTGGTTGGGAGTATGGTGATGAGGGTTCGGGTGCGTTTATCACAACGGAAGCAGTGAGGCGGTGTGTCCGGGCACTGGATGGGATGCTTCCGACGGCTCCGTTGTTGAATAGAATTACAGACGTGGCTGAAACGACAGATGCTGGAGTATTTGCGACTTGGGCGCGTAGCCAGGCTGATGTTGACGGGCGAGGCTTTTTGCTTCCATTGATTGCAGATGCTGCGGCGGAAGGCGACGGAGATGCCATCAATCTCCTCCAAGGCGCAGGTGGGTGGCTAGCCCGTTTAGCGCGCACTGCCCATCAAAAATTAGCGTTACAAACAGACATCATCCATGTTCGTGCCGTCGGTGGGCTCTGGGAAACCGGACCGTTTATCGGGGATGCTACCGTCGCTGCACTACAAAAGTGGTATGCCATGGTCGACTTTGAACGTTTTGCTGGTAGCCATTTGAGTGGTGGACATCGCTTGGCAGCGAAAAGTGTTCAATCCCCAGTTGAATCTGAACAGCTCTAAGATTGCGCCCCGAACGTAGGAGTAGTTCAGACCAGGTGCGACATTTGAGGTGGTGCGCCTCTGGTTTCAATGGAAGTTTTCCGGTTGGCTCAGCGACTTACGCGTGGGCAGATTGTTCCATCGACGTGAATCCGGTTCGAGCCAATACGTGTAGCTCCGCCTTAGGTTGGTTGCTTCCACGAATATAGATCGTCATACGTGTCGTTCTTCGCAGAGAAATCCAAGGCCCCATCCTCAGATACGCCACTCTGAACCAACAACCTCGTAACCATCAACTCGCCGTTCGTGGGCAGATTGTTCCATCGACAGGAATCCGGTTAGAATGCATATACCTGTCGCTTCGGGGAAGGTTGGACATTTCTATGAGTGTAGACCGCAATGTTTGGATTTACGGTACGGGATTATTGATCATCGTCGGTGGATGCTTTGCCATCGGATACACGGTACTGCCAACGAAACCAGCTTTTGGCACAAAGCAGGCCACAGCCATCCCAACACCAAGCATCGAGCCTGCCCCCGCTCCCGAGCCCATCGCTGAACCAAGTGTGCCTAAGCTGGTGATCGAAGACATCACGGCTGAAAAGGCAGCAACGTCAAAATCGCCCGATGAACCGGTTGCTTCCGAGCCAGATACGTCATCAACATCTCCAGAAGAGCTGGATATCAAAGTCGATACGACGAAGAAGTCAGATTCCCCTGATGCCGATATTGAGCCGACTCCCGTAGATCCGCCGGCTACCAGTGTGATACCGGATGCCGATAAAGGTTCGAAGCCTATCCGTGCACAGAAACCATCCCCAACAGTGACTCAGCCAAAAGCTGGGGCCAAGCCTGAAGTGACCCCTCCACCTATTGATGAATCAGTTGCCTTGTTCCGGGTTCGCATCAATGCCATAAAGCCATCCAGAAACGATGCAAATTCCCTGGTTACTGAGCTGAAGGATAAAGGCTTTTCGGCGACGATATTGCCGCTCGCAGGCGGCTTTGTTGTCCAAACGGGAGCGTTCAAGGATCGTAAGAGTGCCGAGGCACTTCAGCGTTCCCTGACAGATAACGGCTACGACACCAGCATTACCAACTGAGATGGCTTACACCTCAGAATGAGAGGTGTCATATCGACGCACTCGCAAATCTTGTCTCTGTCAGACTGCTGGCTTTACCCGATGCCAATCAATGTTCATGCCTAATCGAATCGGCGGTTGAAGAAACCAGCGCCCCGGTTAGCGCGAATGAAACGTGTCTGCAGTGATCTCGGTGTTAGACAAGTGTCCAGAGGCACAGAAAACAATGCTGCCTAGCGACGAGTTTTGCGTGGGTCCAAGGCATCCCTAAGCCCATCCCCAAGGAAGTTGAGCGCGATGACCGTCAGACTCAGCATCGTTGCCGGAACAATCACCAAACGCGGCTCTGACTTGTAGTAGTCAAGCGCATCGTTTATCATTCGTCCCCAGCTAGGCATCGGACGCTGCACACCAATTCCAAGATAGGACAGAGTGGCCTCTGCCAAGATGACGCCTGCAGCGTCCACGGTGACAGCTACGATGATAGGTGACACCAGATTCGGCAGGATGTGATGCAGGAGAATCCGACCGTGACCCGAGCCAATACTACGTGCAGCATCCACGAACTCACGCTGCCGAAGCGCAACAACCTGTCCGCGCACTAGACGTGCAAGCGGTGGCCAGCCGGTTACGCCAAGACTGATCACAACGAGCATCGCCGACGTTTCTGGACGCGAGCTGGTGGCTCCAAGCGTGCCAAGCAACAATATCGCAAGGAGGACATCTGGAAATGCAAGAAGGACATCGGTGATGCGCATCAACAGACTGTCAATCCAACCACCACGATAACCGGCAATCAAGCCCACCGTTAGGCCAAGGAAGACAACGACGCACTCGACGCTCACGGCTACCATCAGGGAAATGCGAGCACCGACGAGCACACGGGTCAGGATGTCACGTCCGAGGTCATCCGTGCCAAGGATGTGTTTGCCGCCGGGTGGCAGCAAGCGGGAATCAGGAAGCTGCTGTTCGTAGCCAAATGGAAGCAACATCGGGACGAATGCGGCAGCAAGGATGAGCAGTGCCAAAAAGATGATACTTGCGAGGGCGATTTTGTTCGCAGCGATACGCTGCCATGTTTCCCGTGGAGTCATCTCAAATCGCCTTCTGGTCCGATACCCGGGCGCGTGGATCGACAAAGCCTTGGAGGATATCGACGATCAGATTTACGCCGACGAAGATTCCAGCAAGCAGCAGTGCGAGTCCTTGAATGACCGGGTAATCGCGAGCGGTGATGGCCGTGATGCTCTGGTTGCCGATTCCCGGAATCGTAAAGAAGGTCTCAACAACGAATGATCCGCTAAGCAGATATCCAAAGGTTGTCCCAGCGACCGTCAAAATGGGTGAGAGCGCATTGCGCAAGGCATGTTTGAACAGTACGCCAAGTGGACGCACGCCTTTGGCTCGCGCCGTTCGAATAAAGTCTTGGCTAAGGACATCAAGCATCGCCGAGCGTGTGAGACGTGCAATCAACGCGCTTGACCGGGCGGCCAGCACTACTGTTGGCAAAATGAACGTGGCCGGGTCAACGATACCCTCTTGCAGAGAGAACCCACCCACAGGTAACCAGCCCATCCGAACTGCGAGCACAAGTGTCAGTACAGGAGCCAGTACAAAGCTTGGCGTCGCCACACCGAGGAGGGCAAAGGCCATCGCAAAGCGGTCAATCCAAGAGTTATGCTTGATTGCTGCAACGACGCCCAGTGGTATTCCCGTAAGGAGAGCAAGCCCTAGCGCGGACACTGCAAGAATGGCCGTGTTTGGAAAACCGCGCGCGATGAACTCCGTCACGGGTTCCTTCGTTTGATAGCTCCGCCCAAAGTCACCCTTTGTCACAACTGCAACCACGTATTTACCGTAGCGCTCCAGTGGCGGACGATCGAGCCCCCATTCATGCCGGACACGTGCTTTAGCCTCAGGTGCTGCACGCTGCCCAAGAATGATATCGACGGGGTCAGCCGGCGAGAGATAAGCAGCGAAAAACACGAGGAAAGAAATCGCCAGCAGAGTCGGCACAGCGAGTCCCAGGCGCGTCAGCACATAGCGAAGCATCAGAGAAGCCTATTCGACCGAAGTCGTCTTATGTGGCAAGTGGCCCATCAGAGAATCCTTGATTCCCTTTACCCATGGCTTTACAAGCTCAAGGTCCTTCTGGAAGTAGATTGGAACCCAAGGTGCATCATCCACCACAAAGCGTTCTGCCTTGGCATACAACGCCATCCGCTTCGTCGCATCCCGCTCACTGTCAGCAGCAGCACACATCGCGTCGTACTCTTTATTCGTATAGCCCGTGCGGTTTTCCGGTGAGCCAGATGTCAGCAAAAGGCTAAGGAAGTTCTGCGGATCGAGGTAGTCGGCACTCCAGCGCATGTGGAAGAGGTCGATTTCCTTGTTGTCGGTGGCTTTGAGGAATGTCCCCCACTCCATCTCACGAAGTGTCACCGGGATACCAACTTTGCTAAGCTGTTCCTTCATGACTTCGGCAGCCTTTGCAAGGTCAGTTTGCTTCTCACGGAAACTCAACACAAGCGGAGGAAGGCCTTTGCCACCAGGATAGCCTGCGGCTGTCAGCAGCTCTGCTGCCTTTGCAGGGTCAAACGGTAGCCCCTTGAAGGATGCATCATAGCCAGGAAGCCCTTCAGGAAGTACACCCTCAGCACGCTTGTTGATGCCAAGGAGCACTGTCTTGATGATGGCATCCTTGTCCACTGCGTGGGCGACTGCCTGACGGACCCGCTTGTCCTTGAATGGTGCGTAGTGGGTCTGGTTCAGACCGAGGTAGAACGTAGCTGCACGCCCAAATGTCTGAATCTCGCCGGAAACCTTAGCATCAGCTTTGTCGCGCTCGTAGTCACCCTTTTCAAGGGTTACGATGTCGAGCTGGCCAGCATCATAGCGGTTACGTGCCGTCTTAGCATCAAGAATGATCGGTCGCTCAATCTTCTTGAGCTTTGGAGCACCTGCCCAGTAATCCGCATTCGCATCCAAGGTGACCTTGCCTTGGCGAACATAGCTGCCGAGCTTGTAGGGGCCGCTTCCAACTACATTGGTTGCCGTAATCGTAAACGCGCCCTCGATTTTTTCGCCCTTCTCAACCTCAGTCTTGTCGAGTGCGTATGCCGTCGGGAATGTTAGTTTCCCAAGGAAGTAGCTACGCGGCGCTGTAATCGTAATCGCGATATGTGTGTCATCGATGACCTTCACACCGGCAAGCGTGGTGGCCTTACCGGCGGCATATTCTTTGGCCCCAACAATGTCATCGAGATAGTTCATCGCGACGGGCGATGCCAGTTTGGGATCAAGCGACCGGGAAATCGCGTAGGCGTAATCACTAGCGACAATTGGCTTGCCATTTTGAAACTTCACACCAGAGCGCAGCGTAAATGTGTACGTCTTGCCATCTGGGGAAACGTCCCACTTCTCGGCCCCAAGTGGAACGACTTCATTGCTGTCATTCCAGCCAACCAAGCCCTCATATATATTGTGCAGGAGGTCGATGGTCGGACCATCCGTCACAAGCGCTGGGTCAAGTGTAGTCGGTTCTGCGGTCAGCGCATAGCGAAGCACTCCTGGAACCTTGCCACCACCAGCGTTTCGGCCGGGGCATCCACTGAGCATCACACCGGATGAAAGTGCGATCAGCGAGATCACGGATGCAGAAAGGACGGATTTACGGGTCAAAAAGACTGGGTTTGGCATGACCCGCAATTATAGCACGCTACTCCGCCGCCGCGTTTCTAAGGCAAGCTGAATCGAGGGTGCGATTGACATCGTAACCCCTACGGAATAATCCAAGAGCGACTTTTGAGCGTAAGTGTAATTGAAAAACTTCAGACTTCAACAAATGACGTCGAGTGGCTCAACTACTCCGCCGCAGCAATTCCAAGTCTCGGCGCATCGAGCAGACTAATCAGCTCTTGCAGCTTCCCTTTACGCTCTGAAAGGCGCTGTGACTCTTTGGCCGTCCGCTGTTGCTGAGATACGACAAC
>JBEEMN010000017.1:0-10793 GCA_041192625.1 Armatimonadota bacterium | reverse complement strand
AGGGCTCAGCTTGCGCGGATGGAAACAAATGCTGCGAAAGCCCGTGCGGAACATAGAGAAGTCACAGCATGCCTTGTGGATGGCCGCAGCGCTGTAAAGGAGGACTAATCCATGAAGATTGGTCTCGCATTGTTGGTTGCAGCCGTACTCGTGCTGCATCACGATATCTGGAACTGGAAGGATGCCTCCCTTGTGTTTGGCTTCCTTCCGGTGGGTCTCGCATACCACGTGGGTTACTCACTCCTGGCAAGCGGCACGATGGCAATTCTAGTGAAGTATGCCTGGCCTAAGAACCTTGATGATGACGATGAGGTGGCAGCATGATTCCAGCATTAATCGTATTTGCTTACCTTGCTGTCGTCCTTTACATCGGAATTTTTGCATTCCGTAAAGGCTCGACTGGCAGTGGCAGTGGTGAAGACTTCTTTGTCGCCAGTCGCAAGCTGGGGCCAATGGTCTTCCTTTTGTCCATTTTCGGCACCAATATGACGGCGGTCGCCATTCTTGGCTCGAGTGGATTTGCTTACCAGCGCGGTATTGGCGTCTACGCCCTGATGGCATCGTCATCCGGAATTGTCATCCCACTCACCCTCTGGCTTATCGGGACCCGCTTGTGGTCGCTTGGTAAAAAGCACGGTCACATCACGCAGGTACAGTTCCTACGCGACCGCTGGGAATCTGGTGGAATTGGCACATTTATCGCCATCGTAACCGCCCTGATGCTTGTCCCGTACATCATCATTGGTGTCATGGGTGGCGGTTCAACCCTTGAAACGATCTCCGGCGGACTGGTTCCTTATGCCGTTGGTGGTGCTATCGTTGCAATCACCGTTGTGGCGTATGTGTTCTTCGGTGGAATGCGCGGGACTGCCTGGGTCAACACCTTCCAAACAGTCTTATTCCTCGCATTTGGCGTAACGGCATTCACATTAATTGCAAAGAGCGTTGGCGGCTTCCCGGCAACCATGCAGGCAATCAGCGAAGGCCCGCAGAGCTTCCTCCTCACCCGTGAGCGGATGCCAGCGGAAGAGTTCTTCTCTTATATGTTCATCCCGCTCAGCGCTGTCATGTTCCCTCACATCGCGATTATGTGTATGACCGCTGAAAAGGTCACGCACTTTAAGCGTACCGTTGTCCTCTACCCAATCTGTATTTTGCTGATCTGGTTGCCATCGGTCTACCTAGGCGTCGTCGCAAGCAAGGTCATCCCGGGACTCTCCCCATCGGAAGCAAACGATGTCATCATCCGCTTGCTCTCGCAGAACACAAGCCCAATCCTTGCTGGCGTCCTCGGAGCCGGCATCATGGCCTGTGTAATGGCATCCGACTCCCAGATCCTCGCACTATCCACGGTGTTTACGGAGGACCTCTTTGCCTACTATGGTGGACGTAAGAAGTTTGGTCCAAAAGCCGAAGTGTGGGCAGGACGGACGTTTATCGTCCTTATCGGTCTCGTCAGCTACGTCATCGCTCTGGCTCTGAAAGAGAAAGCAAACATCTTCGAGCTGGCCATTCGCTTTGCCTTCTCGGGCTTTGCGGCGCTTGCACCGGTGATGCTCGCAGCGCTTTTCTGGAAGCGTTCCACAAAATGGGGTGCACTTGCGGCAACTCTATGGGTTGTTGGCTGTGTCTTTGCAAACTGGCACTTGACCAACATCTCGGATGCGATTGCTCCTAAGCCTCCAAAGCGCCCAGCAGCATCCGCGATGCGTGGTGGGCCTGCAGCTGGCGGTGGTCCTGCTGTTCAACGTGGTCCGCAAGCTGGTGCACCTGGTACGCCGGTCGCGCAACCAGGCGGAACTCCACAGGTTACGGGCGATGGCCCAACACCTGCTCCATCTGTGCTGCAAACATCTCAGGGTGGTGCTCCAGGCGGCGCCCCAGAAGGAATGCGTCCTGCAGGTCCTGGTGCCGGCGGCCCCGGAGGTCCAGGTGCGGGTGGTCCTGGTGGACCAGGCGGAAAGAAGAAGCCACCGACACAAGTGCGCATCTTCCCACAGCTGGGTGATATGTTCTTACGCGGACCAGTCAACGTGACCATATTCGGGTTCCTTCCGGTCTTCCCGATGGTGGTTGGGTCTGCGCTCCTGATGCTTCTGGTGTCGCTGATCACGCCTCCACCTAGCAAAGCCACGATTGATAAGTACTTTTCGAAGTAGTTTCGAAAATCATTGACCATAGAGGGGATATCGCAAGGTCATCCCCTCTTTTTTTTGAGGTAATTTCTTCTCATGTCTGAACCCGTATCCCAAGAGCGAATCGATGCCGCCAAGGCACAGCTTGACAACCACCTCGTCGATGTCATCAACTGGCACTTCTCACCCGAAACCGGAAGTCCATTCTGGTTGGAGTGGGCGCAAAATGCCGGCTGGGACCCACGCGAAGAAATCAAGTCTGCGGATGACTTGATTAAATTCCCTCACTTTCAAGATGAGTGGCTTCGGGATGAGCAAAACGAGCGCTGGGTGCCCAAGCAATGGACAGGTCGCCCATTTGTTGTGTTTGAAACGGGCGGAACGACCGGGATGCCAAAGCAGCGCATCGGCTGGGATGATCACAAGTTCGACTACGAAGAATTCAGCGATCACCTCGATGATGAGTTCTTCCCAAAAGGTGGCAACTGGCTGATGCTTGGTCCAACGGGACCGCGTCGTCTGCGCCTTGCAATTGAACATCTCGCAAACCACCGTGGTGGTTCCTGCTATCACGTCGACCTTGACCCACGCTGGGTCAAGCGCCTCATCGCTGACAAAGACTTTGAAGCAGCCAAGAAGTACAAGCGCCACTGTGTTGAGCAGGCAGCCGTCATTCTCAAACATCGCAAAATTTCCTGTCTCTTCACCACACCGCTGTTGCTTGAGGCTCTCGATGAGCTGATTAACGTGCCGGATGCTGGTATCAAGGGCGTTTTCTGCGGCGGCACGCAAATGACACCGCAAACGGTGCGTTTCTCCGTCGAAGAGGTTCTGGACAACCGAGCGCAGTTTGTCCCAACCTATGGAAACACTCTCATGGGACTCGCCTGCTCACGGCCAATCAGCGCAGCCGACAAGTACTCGATCACCTACCACGCACCTCAGCCACGTGCCGTTCTCCGTGTTGTCAATCCAGACCAAACCGAAGAGACCGTCCCATATGGCGAATGGGGACGTGTAGAGCTCACAACACTCACAAAAGAGTTCTTCATGCCACGATTCCTAGAACGAGATGAAGCCATCCGTCGCGAGCCATTTGGCCGCTTTGCGTGGGATGGTGTTGCAGAAGTTCGTCCATTCGGAGCACTTAGCTCGACGACCATCGAAGGCGTTTACTAAATGTTGCAAAAGGTAGCCCCATGGAATCGACTCCGGGGACCCGGTGGCGATGGGGATGCCTCATCGGTCCGCCCGCCGGACTTGAAATCGGTCAAGTGGTCGCTCCCCCTCCCGGGGAGCGGCCATGCCAGCATCGTGGAACAAGGTGGTCGCTGGTTTACCTGCACCGCGGATGCCACATCGGGGCAACACCTCGTCCACTGCATCAACCCGGGAACCAAGACCGTTGAGTGGACTGTTAAGTCACCATTTTCGCAGTATCACCGCCACGAGTTCAATACCTTTGCCAGTACAACGCCCGTTGTATGTTCTAAGGGCGGTGTAGCACTCTCTCCATCCGGCACAAGTGAGATACAAGTCTTTGGCTTCTCCCTGACCGGAAAGAAGACCTGGTCGATGGAGCTGGGTAAGTTTCCAACACAGCATGGTCACGGAGCGTCTCCAACCATCGTCGGAACAACAGCAATCGTCGCAGCGGAACCTGACTTCGCGATGGGTGGGATCTTTGCCATTGATGTCACATCAGGGAAAGTGAAGTGGCACCACAAACGGATGTCGGCGGATGCTCCTTATGCTGCTCCTCTGGTGACATCGATTGGTGGACGAGATACGGTCATCGTCCCTAGCACCGCTTTCGGACTCACGGCGCTCGACCTAGCCACCGGTGAGCTCGTCTGGCAGCTCAAACAATCGCCCTTTACACAGCGCTGCGTTGGCGCTGTCACCCGAAATGGTGACATGTTGATCGTCACAACGGGGAGCGGCGCGGGTTCACGCCTCGCAATCGGTTTCGAACTTGCCAAATCTGGTCCACCGGTGCAGAAGTGGTCCCTAAACCGTGCAACAAGCTACGTCCCAACGCCGCTCACCATTGGAAAAGACACTATTTTCTGGGGTGACAATGGCATCGTCCTGCGAGTTAACTCAGCTACCGGAACGACGGTTTATCAAGAGCGAATCGCCGATGCCACATTTGCATCTCCCATTCATATGCAAAATGCGATGCTAAACATCACCAGAAAAGGTGAAGTCATACGTGTCACCGATACTGCCCAGCCTGGAACGCCCACCGTTCTGGCTCTGGGTGAAGAATCGCATGCATCGCTTAGCGTCTTCGGCAGCCAGGTGGTTGCCCGCACCCTGTCCAAGGTCCATGTTCTGGCCTGACATCAAAGGAACAACGTTATGTCCATTCCAACCATTCCTGTCCTCCGCAAGGGTGTAGAGTACGCATCCTATGATCATGTAGAACTAAAGAGTGTTCGCACCGGTGATGTCATTGTACGCGTGGCACAGGCAAATGCAGCGCTCATCAAGCGTGATCTTCGCCGCCTTGACCGTAGCTGTCTGGCAGGATTCTCTATAACAGACCTGGTTGCGATGACCAATGAAGCAGGGCGTCATTTTATGGAGTCAACCCTCCCTGTGGGCGACCAGCTGCAAACCCCAGAAGATTACATCCACCAGCTCTCGGAGACCAGCGGACTTCCACACTCCCTCGTGCGCCGCAACATGGCAAAGCTCCATCAGGTCTTTACCGAAATGGAAACGATTCTCGCTGGACTGAGCCGTGGGCTTAGCCTAAATGTGCTGGACAAGCTCCATGGCCAGCAAAACGGCATCCCTGTCGCCTACTTCCCCACGGCAAGCTTTCTTGCCGTCGTTCTGCCGAGTAACTCACCAGGCGTTAACTCCCTCTGGATGCCAAGTATTGCCCTGAAAACACCTCTAGTCCTAAAGCCAGGTCGCGAGGAACCGTGGACCCCATTCCGGATTATCCAATCCTTCATCGCCGCTGGCATCCCTGCCGAAGCCTTTTCCTTCTACCCAACAGACCACGAAGGCAGCGCCGCAGTTATGGATGCATCTACGCGCGCACTCATCTTCGGGGATGTTGGAACTGTGCAGAAGTATGCATCCAACCCTGGAGTCGAAGTCCATGGCCCAGGCTGGTCAAAAATCATCATCGGAAATGACTGCATCGAGAACTGGCGCGAATACATCGATGTCATCGCAACGTCGATCTCTGCAAATGGTGGACGCTCGTGTATCAATGCATCCACAGTGGTCGTTCCAAAGTATGGCCGTGAGATCGCCGAAGCCATCGCAACAAAGGTAGCTGAGGTCTTCCCACGGGGACCCAAGGATCCGGATGCAATCCTCAGCGGCTTTGCGAATCCGCGCATGGCTGAAATGATGGATGCTGCCATCGATGCCGGACTCCAGACTGCTGGAGCGGTCGACTGTTCGGCGGATAAGCATGATGGCCCGCGTAAGGTTGAGCAGGATGGCTGTACCTACCTCCATCCAACGATTCTCTTCTGTTCATCATGGGAGCACCCGATGGCTGGAAAAGAGTACATGTTCCCATTCGCTCAGGTCATCGAGACTCCACAGAGCGAAATGTTGGAAAAGATGGGGCAAAGCCTTATCGTGACGGCCATCACCAACGATGATGCATTTCTTCAGGAAATCATGGCCTGTCCACATATTGATCGCCTGAATGTTGGTGTTTTACCGACGAGTCATGTCGAGTGGAATCAACCCCACGAAGGAAACCTGTTCGAGTTCCTGTATCGCCGGAGGAGTATCCAGTGGCAACACCAGCCAGCGAACTAACTGGCATCCTAGCTCGCCACAGAGCTGCCCTTGAGATTGTCACAGCGGTAACGGAAGCGCACGGAGAACTAAAGTCATCCCTGCGCTCCGTTACTTCCGGCCATAGCAGTATCGCGTTGTTTGTCGATCCAAACCTGATAACCACAGCATATGTGACACATGCGCTTGATGCGCTTTCGACGGGTGCAGTGCGTGGCGTGTTTACCGACATCCATGAGAATCCCTGCGAGGCGGATGTCGTTGCGGCCGCGGCATTCCTGGCGCCACTGAATGCGGATTGCGTCGTGGCTATAGGGGGTGGCAGCACAATCGACACCGCGAAAATGGCACTCCTCCTGGCATTTGGTGGAGGTGTCCCAAAGGACTGGTGGCCCGTTCACAGGCACGATCCGGTAGATGCCCCGCAGCTCTATGTGTACCCGGCGACGGCTGGAACCGGATCAGAAGTGCAAAGTCACGCGCTCATCAGCGATGACAAAACGCATCGGAAAATGGCTATCGGACACGAACGGCTTGCCCCAACAGAGGCAATCCTCGATGTGTCATTACTGGCATCGTGTCCACGGACTGTGATGGTCCTCGCAGGGATCGATGCCCTTAGCCATGCACTGGAATCAGCGGTTACACGCACGGCAACAGATGACAGCACCGCGGCGGCCATGGATGCATTTGCACTCATTTGGCCAGCGCTGGTGGAACTTGTATCTCAGGATGAGATACTCACATCTCCAGCCTGTCAACAGCTGCATGCGGGCGCGACGCTTGCCGGGATGGCAATAGAAGCGAGTATGCTCGGCGCGGCACACGGCTGCGGTAACCCACTCACAGCCCGCTATGGAGTTGTGCATGGTCAGGCGGTGTCTCTAATGCTTCCAGGGGTTATCAAACTCAACGAAAGTGATTCGCGCTCGGCACAAATCTTTTCGTCTATAGAGCTCCGGTGCGAGATGGAACCAGGAACGCTCGCGGTCGCCGTTAAGTCACTCGTGCAGAACCTGGGACTTGCTGGTTCGCTGGCAGAGCTCGGCATCGTTGATGCTCCCATCCCAGAACTGGCAGCACTCGCTATGGAGCAGTGGACATGCGGCCATAATCCCATTCCGATGACCATTGAACGCTGCATCGAGCTTTATAAAAACGTGCTGTAAATAGCTCTGCACCTCTGGTGTTTTGCACTGGATGCGAACCAGACATGCAGTCCCGACTCCGTGCTATGATGCCCCAGTGAATAGGATTTAGGATATCGATGATGATGTTTTTCCATAAACCAAGCCGCCATACGACCCCAGCATCTGTGCCGCAGACCAACAAGGGAAATGATTGGTCGAACTGGCGGGGTCCGCTTCATAACGGTGCCACCGTTGCGACAAACCTTCCGACCAAATTCACAGCTGTGGAGTGGTCAGCTGACCTCATGGGACCATCGCATGCAACCCCAATTGTCCATGGCAAGTACGTCTTTACAACAGTAGCGAATGTCAAACAGGGTGCACTGCAGGTTGTCGCCCTCGACAGGAAGACAGGAAAAGTCCTCTGGGCCGATAATCTTGGCACCGGACATCGTTCTGGAAATGAAGGATCTGTCACCCAGCTGGATGAGCGAAGCATTTACGCCGCGCCATCCCCAACCACCGATGGCAAGCATGTCTGGTTCTTCTTCGGAAATGGGGACCTTGGCTGCTATACCGTGGATGGCCGCAAGGTCTGGACACGCAATATTCAGAAGGAATCGCATGACTTCAACTTCATGTGGACCTTTAGTTCGAGTCCGCTGTTGTACAAAGGTGTTCTATACCTTCAGATTCTCCAACGGGACAAGATTGTGGGTCGTCGCGGCAAGGATGGCGGAGAGTCCTACCTCTTAGCCATGGATCCAAAGACGGGTCAGGAACTCTGGAAGGCATCCCGTCCAAGCGAAGCATCCAATGAGAGCCGTGAGTCCTACGGAACCCCGATGCCGTACTCAAGCGGCGGTAAGGACCAGCTTCTGGTGGCAGGTGGTGACTACCTCAGTGGCCATGACCCCAAGAACGGCAAGGAACTCTGGCGCTGGGGAACGTGGAACCCAGGGCACCGTGAGCTCTGGTGGAGACTTGTTCCAAGCCCGGTCGCTGGTGATGGCGTCGTCCTGGTTTGTGCGCCAAAGAAGGCGCCTGTGTACGCCTGCCCAACTGACAAGCAGGGCGATATCAGTGCCGGTGGCCTGCTGTGGAAATCCGATGACCGCTCGAACTTGACATCGGATGTCGCAACACCCGCATTCCACGATGGAAAGTTCTTTATCGTCTCCGATGTCCGGAAATCGGTTTCGTGTGTCGAGGCAAAGACGGGCAAGATTGTCTGGTCCACGGATACGCCGGGCTTCAATATGTGCTGGGGATCGCCTACCATCGCGGATGGCAAGCTTTATACAACGAATGTCGGCGGTATCGTGCTTGTCTATGATATTCAGACCGGTAAACTGCTTGCGGAAAACCGCGTGGATGATGAAGGTTCAGAAGTCCGCTCGAGTGTCGCCATTGCTGGGAACCAGCTGTTTATCCGTACTAGTAAGCGGATGATTTGTGTCGCGAGTCCGTCCAGAAAGTAGCCATGCAGACAGTCAATGCATCCTCCGCCCTCTCACGCCGCGTCGTGGATGGTCCTCTCGCAACGCGTTTCAAGCTGCGCTGGAAGTTTAAGACTGGCAATGCAGTTACGGGGCAGCCAACCGTAGCTGGCAATCGCATCCTCGTGGGCAGTGAAGACAAGAATGTCTACTGCTTGGATGTCTCTACAGGAAAGCGTCTCTGGGGCTGTGCCACAAAAGGCCCTGTTGAAGCATCCCCGCGTATCATTGGAGACCTTGCTGTCATCGGGTCATCCGATGGCCGCCTGTACGGAATCCACATCCCAACCGGTGCGCCGCGCTGGGCCTATCGGACAGAAGATAAGATTCTCGGCACCGCGAACGTGATCTCAAGCCCGGATGGTCGTCGCCAATGGGCGATGGTTGGCAGCTATGACAACCGAGTGCACTGTGTGGATGTCCGCAGCGGCCGTGGCGTCTGGACCTATGAGACAGACAACTATGTCAACGGGATGCCTGTTGTTTCCGGGAATGTAGCGATTTTTGGTGGCTGCGATGGCATTTTGCATGTCATCGATATAGCGAACGGAAAAAAGCACTCACAAATCGAAATCGGGGATTACATCGCGGGAACAGCTACCGTCGATGGCGACCGCGCTTACCTTGGTCACTACGGTAATGCGGTGATTTGCGTTGACATCAAGGCTGGGAAAATCATCTGGACATTCAGGGACAAAGGCTTCCCGTACTTCGCCAGTCCTGCGATTGACCAGGGCTTCGTCGTTATTGGAGGCCGGGATCGTCAGGTGCACTGCCTCGAGCAGGCGACCGGGAAACGTAAGTGGGTCTACAAAACCCGTGGCAAGGTGGATGCAAGTGCAACGCTCTGCGACAACAAAGTCGTCGTCGGGTCAGAAGACGGCACGTTGCTGATTTTGGACTTCGCCACAGGAAAACTGATTTGGAAATACACCATCGGCCGCGCCGTGATGTGCAGTCCGCTCATCCATGATGGACGTATTTACGTGGGCTCAGATGATGGCTATCTCTACGCATTCGAACCTGCCTAGAGACAGCCATACCTTACGACAGTTTGCTGGTTAGGCTGGAATCTCCCAGAGATTCAACTGTTCCGCACCCTTAACCAAAACCTGATTGCCGAACACTGCTGGGCTTGCCCAGACCTGGCTGTCAGCGACCTGATGGACTGCCACAACATCGAGGCCAGCGGCGCTAGGCTTGTACACGTGCATCATGCCATCCGCGCTGAATGCGGCAACGTACTGCCCCATTGCGTAGACAGTTACGCTTTCGCCCTTGTTGCCATCGCACATCCAAATGACCTTGCCCGTTGTCTTTTCCATAACGGTAAGCTGGCCGCGACGCTTTTCATTGACAGCAATGATGCGATCGCCGATGAGGATTGGGCTGGATGTAGACATCGTGACATCACGGGTCTCCCAGACCTTTTCCGTTACCATTTTCCCGCCAGCGGACTTAATTCGAATCGCAAACGTCGGGCGCTGATTTGCTCCACACACAATCATGTCATCCACTACGAGCGGAGTGATTGAGTTATGGTTGAACATGTTCTGGCGATTTTGGATGGTCCAAAGCTGCTTGCCGTCAACAGGTGAGAACCCACACCACATATTGTGCGTCGCGGTTACGATTTGTGGCTGTCCGCCAACACGTACCATTACAGGGCTTGTGTACGCAGGACCTTCCGTCTTGGACGCCCAGACATCCTTGCCGGTTTCACGGTCAATCGCGAGGAACTCTCCAGTCGCTTCATGGCCAATATGTACGTAGAGCTTCTTACCATCGAGCAGCGGCGACAACGATGCGCCACACACAGGCATCGGGACGCGGAAGCGCTTACTTGGATCGACACGCCATACGATTTTCCCAGATGTTGCATCAAAGCAAGTCATGGTTCCGTTGACACCAGTGGTGTACAGCTTGCCTTGAACGTACATCGGTGTACTACGCGGGCACTTTCCGAGGCGTCGCGCAGGGAAGATAACAGAATCGTAGGGAGCAGCGACCTTGTCCGTCCACAGCACTTTGCCTGTGGCCAGCGCCATCGCCTGAACCCACTCTTCTTCGCCATGACGGGTGATCGTAAACACTTTGCCGCCAGCGACGATTGGTGATGAATGCGATTCGCCAACATTCACGGTCCACTTTTTTGTCAGCGTCTTTGGCCACGCTGTAGGTGCCTTGAACCCGACACAGTGGCCATCCCGCAGAGGACCTCTCCACTGGCTCCAGTCTGCTGGCGCATTAAC
>JBEEMN010000016.1:0-10965 GCA_041192625.1 Armatimonadota bacterium | reverse complement strand
TGGAGAGCGCTTCCGTGAACGTGGCTTCCGCGGCGGAAAAGTGGATGAGATTGAGATCTACAACCGAGCACTGACGGCATCAGAGGTTTCTTGGATGTCACAGGGGATAGCAGCGGAGACTCCACGTACGCTGAATGAAATCGCTCCTAAGGATGTTGCTGCATACCTCGCAGCACAAGATGTGTCACTGGATGCCATGCGCAAAGAGCTTCAGGATGCACGATTTGCGGTGGCCGCGGCAGAGGATAGCGTCCGTGAAGTCTTGGCGATGGAAGAAATGCCTGGCGTTCGGCCCACGTATGTGCTCGCCAGAGGTGCATACGATGCGCCAAAGACAGCGGACCAGCTCGTTGGTCGCACGGTACCGGCGTTCTTGCCTCCAATGCGTGCATCGAAGCCAAACCGCCTTGACTTAGCCAAATGGATGGTCAGTAAAGACAATCCTCTCGCCGCAAGGGTTGCGGTTAACCGTTTCTGGATGCAGCTGTTTGGCAGAGGGATTGTTGAAACAGCAGAAGACTTTGGCGTGCAGGGAAGCCGCCCTACACATCCCGAGCTGTTGGACTGGCTCGCCAGCGACTTTCGGGATCACAACTGGGATGTCAAGCGTTTGCTGAAAATGATTGCACTCTCAGATGCCTACGGACGTACATCGAATGTGTCGAAACTCCAGCGCCAGCTTGATCCTGACAACAAGTTCTTTGCCCGTGGGCCAAGTGGACGTCTTTCTGCCGAGCAAATTCGAGATGTGGCACTCTCAGTCGCTGGGCTGTTGGATCGCAAAATGGGCGGTCCGCCTGTCAGTCCATACCAACCTGGTGATCTGTGGCGCGAAACAAACTCGATGAGCCCGGCCTATCGCGAGAGTGTTGGAACCGACTTATACCGTCGGTCAATTTATTCGGTGTGGAAGCGCACATCCCCGATGGTCAACATGATTGCCTTCGATGCTGCTACGCGCGAAGTGTGTACTGCCAGACGACCAAGCACGAGCACTCCTTTGCAGGCATTCGTGCTCATGAACGATGTGCAGTTTGCTGAGGCCGCGCGCGTGTTTGCTGAAAATGTCCTTTCGCTGTCAGGAGTTGATTGGGACAAACGTAACCGTCTTAATAAGATGTTTAAAACGGCTACCGGCCGGCAAGCAGATGCAATCGAACTCAAAGCACTGAACAATTTACTTGATGACCAGCTGAAGTACTTTGCGAGTAAGCCCGATGATGCCAAGCTTGTGGCGGCAGTCGGCAAGCATCCAATAAAGGCGAATATCGGGAGAGACATCGTGGCTGCATGGACGATGGTGGCTCAGGCAGTCCTTAACTCGGATGCTTGCGTTTGGAAGAGGTAGGGATATGACTGAATTTGATCCATTGCAGATGACGAGACGTCACTTTTTAGGAAGCGCATCCCTTGGTTTGGGAGCACTTGGTCTGGCTGAATCAGGAGTACAGGCGGCTGGGATTCCTCGAAAGGCTGCCAAGGCCAAACGTGTGATCTATCTCTTTCAGAGTGGTGGTCCGGCGCATATCGACTTGTACGATGAGAAGCCATTACTCCGTAAAGAGCACGGAAACCAGTTGCCATCATCGGTGATCGGACGGCAGCGTCTAACGGCGATGAGCGGAAATCAAGCCAGTCTGCCGATGGCTGGGAGTGCCTTTGACTTTGCCGACTACGGCAAGTCCAAAATGCGTATGAGCAGCTTGTTGCCGAACATTGGCGGTGTTGCAGATGACATTTGTCTGGTGCGTAGCATGTGGACTGAGGCCATCAATCACGATCCTGCGATGACATTTTTTCAGACAGGGTCGCAGATTGCAGGACGTCCATCGATGGGAGCTTGGGTTGGGTATGGCCTGGGCTCGATGAACAAAGACCTGCCTGGGTTTGTAGTTCTTGTGACAAAAGGTCAGGGTGACCAGCCGCTGTATGCACGATTGTGGGGGAGTGGATTCCTTGATTCCAGATACCAGGGAGTTCCATTTCGCGCTGGTAAAGACCCCGTTTTGTATCTGAAGAATCCAGAGGGTGTCTCTCCAACATCCCGACGGAGTGTCCTCGACACTCTGGGGGTCCTTCAACGGCAGCAGAGTAAGCTTTCGAGTGATCCTGAGGTTGATGCCCGTCTCGCGCAATACGAGCTGGCATTCAGGATGCAGACCAGCGTTCCTGAAGTGACCGATCTGTCATCCGAGCCTGCTGAAACATTTGAACTGTATGGCGAGGATGCCCGAACGCCAGGCACATTTGCGGCGAACTGTGTTCTAGCCCGTCGTCTCGCAGAGAAAGGTGTTCGGTTTATTCAGCTCTACCATCAGGGCTGGGACCATCATGGAGACCTTCCTGGAAATGCCCGGTACCAGGCTAAACTTACGGATAAGGCAAGTGCTGCCCTGATTATTGACTTGAAGCGTCGTGGTCTCCTCGATGACACACTGGTTATTTGGGGCGGTGAGTTTGGACGTACAGCCTATTCGCAGGGAGCAATCTCTAAGGATAACTATGGACGTGATCACCATCCGAGGTGCTTTAGTCTGTGGATGGCGGGCGCGGGAATGAAGCGTGGGTTCAGTTACGGTCGCACCGATGACTTTGGCTACAACCTACTGGACAAAAGTGGGAATGTGATTACGCCATCAAAGGACAAATTTGTCCCTGGAGTGGTCCATGTGCACGACCTGCAGGCGACGATTCTGGATCAGCTCGGTATCGATCACCACCAGCTGACCTATCGAAACCAGGGGCGTGACTATCGCCTCACAGATGTGCATGGTCACGTTGTCACTGACCTCTTGTCGTAACTGTTTCACCACAGTATCGGAATTGCTGCAAAGATCATCCAGTCACGTGCTGGATGGTTGACTTTGCAGCAACCAAACTAAAGTCCGTAGAGAAATCAAAAAAACACTCCACAGAGTCTGTGGAGTGTTTTTGTATAGGCGGTACAGGATTTGAACCTGTGACCTCTTCCGTGTCAAGGAAGCGCGCTACCACTGCGCCAACCGCCCATGTAACGACGCTTATAGTACCGGCGGATTTGCATTACTGCAATCAGTGAGGCGTTTCTTTAACAGCATTACGATTCCACCCCGGAACTTCGACGATTACGACCTTACTGGAGCCATTCGGGACACATTGGCACCCGAGGCGCGAACTCAGCGCTAGGCCTGGAGCTTCTTCGAGCTGATCCAGCTCATCATCTGTGGCTTCATTGCATGTCGATAGTCCATCGCGAACGATGACATGGCAGGTTGCGCATGCGCACACACCACCGCAGGTGTGCTCAAGTGCGAGGTCAAACCCTTCGCAAATGTCCAGGATTGAGCCCGGTTGTCCAGAACGTCCGTAGGGAATCTGACTGGGGTCCACATTCAGTGTATGTTCGGTGCCATCCATTCTAAGAATCAATGTGTATGGGGATGTCGGCTTTGGAGCCTGAGGGATGTCGATATACGGATTTGTTCCTGCCACGTTAGTCTCCGCTGTAATGGAATGCTGCATCGTGTTTTACCGGTGCCGTTGCGATGCTGCCAATGTTGCTTTAGACAACTTTGTGACTATTTTCACGAATTATGCATTTAAGCCCATGGAATGTCCGGCTGTCCTCGGTATATTAACGGGTGGTATGGGAACCGGTAAGGCTAGCAAACTAAACACAGCGACGACAGACGGTCCTGGGCTTCCACTCCGGTGGATATCCAGAATCGCGTGGGCGACATTAGTGTGGCACATTGTGACGATTCTAGCGGGCACCATTGTACGGGCGACTGGTTCAGGGGATGGCTGCGGTAGCCACTGGCCACTTTGTAACGGCGAGGTCGTGCCTCTAGCTCCCACCATTCAAACAATTATTGAAATCACGCATCGTCGTATTTCGGCATTTGATGGCCTTATGGTCCTCCTCACCGTAGGACTTGTCGGGTTCCGCTTTCGGTTCAAGCACACGGCAACGCATGCAGCGCTGGTTATGCTGGTACTGACTGGGTTTGAAGCTTGGATAGGCAAGTACATTGTCAACGCTGGCCTAGTCGCTGATAACAAAAGCATGTTCCGTGCAGTTTGGATGTCTCTACACCTCACAAATACATTTTTGCTCCTGACATCGTCTGCGATCACAGCGTGGTGTGCGAGTAACAGGCCTGCGCTTCGGCTCCGAGGTCAGGGTCCAGTACTTGCCACAATCCTGCTTACTTTCTTGACGATGATTGTGCTCGGGATTTCAGGAGCCATCACGGCATTGGGAGACACGCTGTATCCTGCGCAATCGCATCAAGAAGTGATGCGCCTCGCACAGGCGGACGATGCACCGGCGATTCTTCGACTTCGGATTTTGCACCCTTATATTGCCCTCAGTGCTGGATGCTTTGTAGTGATTGTTGCGGCGATGATCCGGCACCTGCGACCGAGTCGTGACACCGCAAAATGGAGCAACTTTGTCGTTTGGTTGTTTGTGCTCCAAACCGCTGTTGGTGGCCTGAATGTATGGCTCAAGGCGCCACTGGTAATGCAGGTGTTGCATCTTCTCATGGCAGATGCTGTCTGGATTTCGATGGTGTTCTTGTCTGCGGGGGCGTTATCCGCCGATGTTGTGCATCTCGAAGACAAGGACTTTGCTCCGGCTGTATCTTCTGGATCAGCGGCTGCGTTGCCGGCCACGTGGAAGGATTACCTTGCGCTGACTAAGCCGCGTGTCATCTCGTTATTGCTCCTCACTACGATGACGGCAATGTTTGTTGCTGCAAAGGGCTGGCCAGGCTTAGGGGTCTTCATCGCCGTCTTTGTTGGTGGATTTCTTTCGGCGGGTGCTGCCAATGCACTGAACATGGTAGTTGACCGGGACATTGATGCCCGTATGGAACGTACCAAGAAGCGTCCAACCGTCACGAGTGTTATTCCAGGGCGCAATGCGTTTGCGTTTGCGATGAGCCTCGCTGTGATGTCATTCCTTGTGTTGTGGCTTGGGGCAAATCTTGTTGCGGCAACAGCCAGCTTAGGTGGCTTGGCATTTTACGTTGTTGTCTACACGCTGTTTCTCAAGCGCCGTACGACGCAAAACATCGTTATTGGTGGGGCTGCTGGATGTTTCCCACCCCTTGTTGGTTGGGCTGCAGTCACAGGGGATCTCGGTGGAGCACTGGCTTGGTATCTCTTTGCAATTATCTTCGTTTGGACGCCTGCGCACTTCTGGGCGCTGGCCTTGATGATCAAAGATGAATATGCGCGTGTGGGTGTCCCGATGCTACCAAGCGTGGCAGGGGATAAGGCCACTGCTATTCAGATTGTGGTCTATGCAGTTCTAACGGTTGTAGTGTCATTGATTCCTTGGTTTCAGGGGCTGGTCGGGCTTATCTACGCGATTGCAGCCATTATTCTTGGACTTCTTTTGGTTGGAAGGAGTGGGATTCTTATACAAAACACCAGTCGCCCATCAGCTAAGAGTGCGTATCTATTTTCGATGCTTTACCTTGCTCTACTGTTCGTGGCGATGGCCATAGATCGTTCGGTACTTTCATAACGAAATGTCTCCATATGCCACTTGGCACATTGCCAGACATCGTGAAATAAGGTACAAAGTCAGATGATAGAGACCCGTCATATTGCCGTGCATCAGCCTAAGTTGAAGCACGATGACAGGTCAGGATGAAAGGCATGCCACAACTTTTCCGACCAAGCTCTAATGCTTTCGCCCAAGTCGCAGTCGTAGCTCTGGCGGCTACACCCCTAGCGGTCATTGTGACACTCTCGCAGATTACGCGTGCACCTCAGGTAACTGGCGTCACGACGGCAGTAGAGCAACCAGTGCCATTCTCTCACGAACACCACGTGACAGAACTTGGTATAGATTGTCGCTACTGTCATACAAGTGTCGAAAAGTCTGCCAAGGCAGGTTATCCAGCTACACATACGTGTATGTCCTGTCACTCACAGGTTTGGAATAATAGCCCGCTGCTTGAACCTATTCGCGAAAGCTACGACAAGAATGTTCCAATCAAGTGGACAAAGGTTAACAAGGTTCCGGACTTTGTGTACTTCAACCACTCGATTCACATCAAGCGTGGCGTCAACTGTAATAACTGCCACGGTCCAGTTCAGGCGATGCAGATGGCATACAAGGGCAAGCCATTCCAAATGCGCTGGTGTCTTGAATGTCACCGGAATCCTGAAAAGTATGTTGGTGAACCAGGCTCAGCATTTGATTTGTACGAGGCGATTCGTAAGGATCCCAAGGCACTGACCAAAGAACAGCAGATATTGGCTCAGGGCGAGCAGTACAACCGCAATGCGGAAGAACTTGCCAAGGGGCGTGAGCTCGTGAAGAAGTACAACATCAAGAAAGAGCAGCTCACAGACTGCGCCGTTTGCCACCACTAGTTGGTGATCGTTAGTACCGATTAGCCGGAGTTTTGTCTCAACATGCAACGCGATAATAAAAATCAGAGTAACGCGCGACCGATTTTCAAATCGTTTGGGCAGCTTACACGAACCCCAGAAGCGAAAGCCTGGGAGGATGATGAATTCCCACACCGGGAATCTCTCCTCGACGTAGATCGTCGCGACTTCCTCAAGATAGCGGGTGCGAGTCTCGCACTTGCTGGAACTGCGGGATGCCGACAACTCATCATGCCAGACCCTAAGGCTGTGCCATTTGTGCGCTCGCCAGATGGTCGTATTCCTGGTAAGGCGACCGAGTTTGCGACGACGGTTACGCTTGCAGGTTATGGACTTGGAGTGGTTGTGCGTTCGGTTGATGGGCGTCCTATCAAGGTTGAAGGGAACCCTGTACATCCGGCGTCTTTGGGGTCTACTGACATCTTTGCACAGGCCGATATCCTTGACTTCTACGATCCAGATCGGTCGCAGTCCGTTATCCACAGGGGTGAAGTCGTTTCCTTCGAGAGCTTCTTCACATACCTTGATGGCAAAATCAAAGCCTTCCGCAAAACCGGTGGCGCCGGTCTGCACTTTGTAACTGAAGCCAAATCGTCTCCGACGTTCGCGCGACTTCGGACTGCGGTTCTCGCCGCCTACCCAAAGGCTGGATGGACCACATACGAACCATTTGGACGTGCGAACGCTCTCACCGGAACGGCGAGCGCGTTTGGCAAAGAAATCGAAGTCTATTACAACCTAAAGGGCGTCAAGACGATTCTTTCGTTGGACTCAGACTTCCTTACATCGATGCCTGGCTCTGTGCGCTATTCCCTCGACTTTGCAGAGTCACGTCGTGTCCGCAAGGACTCCTCGTCGATGTCACGTCTGTATGCAATCGAGTCAGCCTATTCGGTCACAGGTGCTGCAGCGGATCACCGAATTGCAGTACGTCCATCCGCACTGGAAACAGTCGCCGCTGCCGTTGCAGCTGTCGTGGCTGGTGCCGCGCCTTCTGGCTTGTCCGCAGAAGAGGCGCTGTTTGTGGAAGCGCTCGTTGCTGACCTCAAGGGCGGCAGTGCAGTCGTTATTCCTGGTGACCACACAAGTGATGCCGTTCATCACTATGCCGCAGTCATCAACAACGCAATCGGAGCCTTGGGCAAACACGTACTTGCAACCTCTCCAGTGACTGCCGATAAGTCAGGGTCTTTGGCCGATGTAGCCAAGGCGCTTGACAGTGGCGCTGTGAAGACGCTTGTCATTGTTGGTGGAAACCCTGTCTACAATGCGCCGGTTGATGTCAACTTCAGTGATGTCTTGTCGAAGTTCACTGCTGACAAAACAAATGATGCGATTCGTTTGTCTCTCTACGAGGATGAAACATCCATTCTTTGTAACTGGCATCTGCCGTTGTCCCATGAGCTGGAATCTTGGGGCGATGCTGTTGCATACGATGGCACTGTTTCCCTAAGCCAACCGCTGATCAAGCCTCTGTACTCAACGAAGTCTGAGATCGAATACCTCTCCGAGTTCCTTGGCAAGCCTGTCACCGGTGAAGACCTTGTGCGGGAAACGTATGGGGCAATCACCGATGCTGCTTGGGGCCAAGCGCTCGCACGTGGCATCATCCGACAGGCACCTGCACCAATCGCATTCCCACCTGTAACTGCTGCGCCGGCTCCTAAGCCTTCGAATACAAACGGGTACGACCTCCAGTTTAGGTTGGACCCAACCATCCATGATGGACGCTATGCCAACAATGCATGGCTGCAAGAACTTCCCAAGCCTGTGACAACGCTTGTTTGGGACAATGCGGCGATGATTTCTACGGCAACAGCCAAGAGACTCGGAATTATTCCTCAGGTAGGGGAGTCCGATGCGGTGAACATCGCGCAGTACAAAGGCCGCAAGATGGTCGAATTGGCTGTCGATGGTCACGTTCTGAAGGTTGCTGTATGGATTCTTCCAGGCCAGCCAGATGAAACGATCACGTTGGCTCTGGGTTATGGACGCACACACGGTGGCGCCGTTGCCAAGGGGCGTGGCTTCAACAGCTACAAGGTACGAACCACATCGAATCTTTACACGGCTACTGCCGAGGCGAAGACAATCGCTGAGGAATATGAGCTCGTGTTCACCCAGCCACACCACCTTCTGAAGGCTGAGTTTGTGGAAACCAAGAACCGCGATATTGTGCGTGTTTCCTCCTTTGATGAATATGTCACCAAGAAGGGTGAGATCTTCGAAGAGCTTCACCATGGTGTGGCTCGTGCGCTTGATAAACCCCATGACGCTCATGAGAACCATGAAGGCGAAGGCAAGTCTTATCCGGCAGATCCAGGCGGTAACTTCCGTTATGCCGAGCGTAGCTTGGCAAACAAGGAAAACTGGACATCGCTCTATCCTGAATTTTCGAACGTCGGTTACAACCAATGGGCGATGACGATAGACCTGACGACGTGTATCGGATGCAACGCGTGTACGATTGCCTGCCAAGCTGAGAATAATATTCCAGTCGTTGGTAAGAAGGAAGTCGCACGTGGACGCGAAATGCACTGGATTCGTCTGGACCACTATTATGAAGGCACGGATGTAAACGATCCGATTTCGCACTTCATGCCAGTTCCATGTATGCAGTGTGAAAAGGCGCCGTGTGAGCCAGTTTGCCCGGTTGCAGCAACGATTCACAGCCATGAGGGACTGAACCAAATGGTTTACAACCGCTGTGTTGGAACCCGTTATTGTTCGAACAACTGTCCTTACAAGGTCCGCCGCTTCAACTTCTTCAAGTGGACACAGGGTGTTGGTGGTCCAGGAACTCTGGATTACTACAACAAGCCACAACTCAAGATGCTCGCTAACCCACAGGTTTCCGTACGTGGACGCGGTGTCATGGAGAAATGTACTTATTGTGTCCAAAGGATCAATGAAGTGCGGATCGAGGCAAAGAAAGATGGTCGGGAGATCGAAGACCAGCAGGTCAGAACAGCATGCCAGCAGGCATGTCCGACCCAGGCCATCGAGTTTGGTGACATGATGGACCCAACCAGCAAGGTCAGTGTGAATAAGTCACAACCTCATGATTATGGGCTGTTGACAGACTTGAACACACGACCACGAACGACATATCTTGCACGTATCCGCAATACGAATTCTAAGTTGGAGAAAGCCTGATGGCGATAAATTCGATCGACTCGTCGAAGCGCACACGGCTCGTACCGCAGAACTTCATCGACGGAGAACACTCTTACACCACGATCTCTGAGATTCTGGCTGGAGTTGTCCTAAACCCAAAGCCACCAACGGTATGGTTCGTTGCTACTGGGCTTGGATTTTGTGTTCTCAATGTGATGCTTCTCGCTGTGACGTACCTTGTATTGACCGGTACGGGTGTTTGGGGTAACAACCAACCAACAGCTTGGGCGTGGGACATCGTCAACTTTGTTTGGTGGATTGGTATTGGCCACGCAGGAACATTGATCTCGGCTATCCTTCTGCTAATGCGGCAATCGTGGAGAAACTCCATCAACCGCTTCGCAGAGGCGATGACCATTTTCGCTGTTATGTGTGCCGGTCTGTACCCACTGCTCCATACCGGACGACCATGGCTTGACTACTGGTTGTTCCCATATGCAAACACATTGGGGATGTGGCCTCAGACACGTTCGCCACTCGAGTGGGACGTCTTCGCTGTCTCTACCTACTTCACTATCTCGCTGTTGTTCTGGTTCCTTGGTTTGATTCCAGACATCGCAACACTTCGCGATAGGGCACAACACCCACTTGTGAAGAGTATCTACGGCTTAGCTAGTATGGGATGGATTGGCAGTGCCAAGCACTGGTTCCGCTACGAGCAGGCATACAACATCCTTGCTGGTATTTCGGCGCCACTGGTTCTCTCGGTACACACAATCGTCTCCTTTGACTTTGCTGTTGGTATCGTTCCTGGATGGCACACCACCATTTTCCCTCCATACTTCGTAGCAGGTGCAGTTTTTGCCGGTTTCGCGATGGTTCTTACTTTCGGCTTGCCGCTGAGAAGTGTCTATCCGCAGATTAAAGACTTCATCACAGAGAAGCACTTGGACTGGATGGCAAAGATTCTGCTTGCGACCGGTTTGATTGTGTTCTACGGTTATATTCTTGAGATGTTCTACGGCTGGTACAGCGGAAACACATATGAGCTTGCGCTTGTTTACAACCGGCTGTTTGGACCGTACAAGTGGTTCTACTACGCGTTGATTTTCTGTAACGGGGTTGTTCCGCAGCTCTTCTGGATTCCGAAGATGAGAAAGAACATCTGGGCTCTGATGATCATTAGTCAGGTTGTTAGTGTGGGTATGTGGTTGGAACGGTTCGTTATCATTCCGATGTCGCTTACGAACAACTACTTGCCGTCGAGTGATAAGCCTTACTATCCAAGCACTTGGGACTTTGCAATGTTCCTTGGCACCATTGGATTCTTTATCTTCCTGATGTTCCTGTTCTTCCACTGGCTGTTCCTGGAGCCGAAGAACTACGGACTGCACACCGAGAAGTTCTTCGCGCGACAAGGGGTGTGGTTTTACGCGGTTGTTTCCATCTTGCTGACGG
>JBEEMN010000015.1:0-11137 GCA_041192625.1 Armatimonadota bacterium | reverse complement strand
GCCTTCACCGTTTTTTCGACTGGTCCAAAGAGGGTCCGGCCACCGCCCTGATCCGTTTTCTTCGACCACGTTGAATCGCCATCATTGGTTAGGTCACCATCGGCGTTTGAGTCAACGTAAATACGGAATTCACCGCCAGCGGGCTCATCCAAAACCACAGCAACGTTTGACTTCTTGCTGTCGCCTGCTTTGATGACTCCGTAGCGCGCGGTACCAGTGTAGACAGGCTCTTTTTTGATTGAATCGGGCTTGATGGACGTAAGCTCTACACGAATCGGCATGTAGCCGACACGCGCAGTGGCTGTCGCCTTAGCATCGTAGTTCAACTTGACGGTTGTCTGCTGGCCGGGTGCTGTGCCAAGCATTGCCAGTGTGGCAATCATTCCAATGGACATCATATTCGTTCGTTCCCCTCTTGGTTATCAGCGTTCATCCCGGGTATCAAGCCATACTGTCAGTAACAGTACTGGTAATGATTCTTCCGGAGTTTCCTCAGCTGGAGCATACCGATGTATCTCAGTGCTCCAAAACGTAGCCGCGTCTCCCTCGCCTAGCGTATAGGTTTGCCCACCAACCGTCAACAGCGCTGTACCGCGAAGACAGAAAATGAACTCTTCTCCAGGGTGATTTACGGGTTCTGTGCGATCATAAAGCTCGAGAAGCGCGCTATTGATTTTGCCATCCGGAAGACGACATTCAAGAGATGTCAAAAGTGCAGTCTCATCGGCTGCGAGCTGGGATCTGCCTTCATTCATCCGGCTATGTATAGCGATCGTCGTTTCGTCGTGCGCATCTTGGCGGGTCAGCTGTGCGATATGGATTCCCAGCGCCTCACAAACGCGGTTAAGGGTTGTATACGATGGAGTTAGTCCCTTTTCAAGGCGCAAGATTGTATTCTTGTTGACTCCTGCCTTTTCTGCAACATCCCGGACAGACAGATTCATCCGCATACGAATTCGCTGAATCCGTGCCCCTAGCGTGATCGGATCTGGTCCTACACCACCATTGCCTGTTTCAGGTCGTTTATCACCAAGCATGGGTCCTCCAAACCTACGGCGACGCGAATCAAATTCGGACAGAGCTGCCCGAGTGCTGAATGGCCACCATCGCACCGCAACATGCTTGCAGGATGCGCAACCAGCGTCATCGGTTCCCCTAGTGACAGAGCAATACTGCAATGCACTAGACGAGTAAGCATCCTATCAACTTCACCTGCATAGTGGAAACTCAGCAACCCACCAATCCCACCGGGATGCTCTGCAGTCGCGGCTTCGTGATAATCACTGTTGGGAATTCCCGGGAAGTTCAGCACCGTGACCGCCGGATGTGTACTCAAAAAGGATGCGACATCTTTTGCATTTTGACAGTGACGGGCAAAACGCATGGAGAGCGTTGAGAGACCACGATGAACAAGCCATGCTGCATCGGCTGATAACGTGCCGCCTTGAAGGATTCTCCAAGGCTCGATTCGCTCCATGAGCAGCTCAGATGTACATATTGCTCCAGCAAGAACATCCCCGTGACCACCCATATACTTCGTAGCCGAGTGAACAACAATATCCACCCCAAGTTTGAGTGGATTACATCCAATAGGCGTGCATAGCGTGTTATCAGCAATCGATATCAAGCCATGCTGCCTCGCGAAGCTTGCGAGAGCTCGCATAGGTAAGACGTCCAGCGTGGGGTTTGCAGGACTCTCCAACCAGAGAACATCCCCGGGCTTGCACTCTGTACTCCCTAATGCATTCAGTGATGTTAGATCCAGCGGTTGGTGGATGACACCCCATTGAGCCGCTAACCGGCTGATGAGTTTAAGCGTTCCCGAGTAGGCAACGGTATGGGTGAATATCGTGGTTCCCGGCCGACAGACTGCCATCAGCGCAGCGGTGATTGCTGCCATTCCGCTCGAAGTAACCCGGCATGCTTCCGCGTACTCGAGCGCAGCGATGTCACGTTCGAGCGCAAGTGCCGTGGGGTGAGAGCAGCGCGCATACCGCTGATGAACATCTCCCGGCACGTGCGTAAACGATACGCTGCGATCAATCGCGAGGGTCAATCCTCGAAGTTCCGGTCCCGCCACGTCATCACGGTGCATTTTTGTACTCTACCAAACAAATGCAGACTGTCCCAACGAATGCAGACTTCGTGGCTATTGAATTCGCTCATGTGTTTACGCTAGAATCAACAGGCGATGTGGCCGCATTGGGCGTTGCCAAAACACCTTAGATTTTTCATTGAGGAAGACCTGTCCGAATGAGTACGACCGAACCAAATCAGCCACAAGTGGCGCGTGGACTTGAGGGCATTGTTGCCGCAGCGACCAATATCGCCGAAGTGGATGGCCAAAACGGCAAGCTGACGCTGCGTGGCTACGACATCAGTGAGCTGTCCGGCAACGTGATTTTTGAAGAGGTCGCCTATCTTCTGTGGCATGGCAAGCTCCCAAACCAAGTTGAGCTCGACACACTGCTGCAAACGATGTCCACCGCGCGTGAACTTCCATCAGAAGTCGTTGAGTGCTTGAAGACCATCGGCGACAAAGCAACCGGTATGGATATCGTGCGCATTGGCGCATCGATGCTCTCGATTGGTGATGACACACTCGGGTCGCTTGACCTCGATGTGAACAAGCATCGTGCAGCAAGACTCCAAGCACAAATGCCAGCCATTGTTGCGCATGCCTACCGCCTCAGCCAAGGCCTAGAGATCGTACATCCGAAGCCTGAGCACAATCTGGCCGCAGGCTTTTTGTACATGCTTGAAGGCGAAGAGCCATCCCAGCCACGTGTGGATGCATTGAATGCCTACCTCGTTGCGGTCGCCGAGCACGGCTTGAACGCATCGACATTTACTGGGCGGGTTATCCTGAGCACAGACTCCGATATGGTCTCCGCTCTTACAGGTGCCATCGGCGCCCTAAAGGGTTCCAAACACGGCGGTGTTCCTGGACCAGTCCTCAAAATGCTGCAGGAAATCGGCGAGCCAGAGAATGCCGATGCATTTATTCGCAATGAGATGCTTAGCGGCCGGCGCATCATGGGCTTTGGACATCGCGTTTACAAAGTGCGTGACCCACGTGCAGCGTTGTTGTCATCTGCAGCGGAACGGATGGCGGCTCTCACGGGTGATGACCACTTACTGCGTCTCACTAAGGCTGTCGAAGACACCACGGTCAAGGTTCTTGCAGAGCTGAAACCTGGTCGTGATCTTTATGCAAACGTAGAGCTGTTTGCTGCGCTGATTTTGCACGCAGTTGGAGTTCCAAGTGAGCTGTTTACACCAATCTTTGCGATTGGACGTACAAGCGGCTGGACCGCACATATGCTTGATCAGATCGAAGATGCACGCTTAATCCGCCCTGCATCAATCTATGTCGGACCACGCGACTACAAGTTCGTCCCGATTGATGAGCGTGACTAATCCGTAATCACACTGACCGGGGTTCCCTTGAATTGGCAACCCCGGTTTTTTCATATCTGGACCACACCATGAATACTGCACGAATCACTCATGAACGTCGCGATGGTGCGATCTTCTTCACTCTGTCCAACGGTGTAATAGCGCGTGAGATTCTGTGTCATCAGACGATGGCAACGCTCTCTGTCATTCGAAAGGCCCCATCTGGACAAGAGACGGAACTCGTTCGAGCGACATCTCGTGAATGTGTAGTCACTCTAAACGGGCAAGTTTATTCCATTGGTGGCGCCGCAGGTCAACAGGACCAAGCCTTTGTCTTGGATAGCGACCTTGCGAAGCTCCGTCCGCTCACTGATGATGCGATCTTCCTCGGTGTCCGAACAGAGCCTTACAAACACCCAATCCAGTCTCCAACCGTTCCTGCAAAACGGGGAATCTCGCTAATCGGAACATTCGAGATCACACGTGGTAAGGCGAAGGGCATCCGAGTTCTGGTACGTCACACCATCTTTGATGACCTTGCAGTCTTGGAAAAGCAGATTGAAATCATCAATCCGACGCCATCAACGGTCCGTTTGAATCACATTGTGTTCGAAGAGCTGTCAACCGTCGAACCAGACTCTGTCGTAGACCCAACCAACCAATGGGAACGTCAGTCCATCACAGTCCTCTCGGACTTTATGTTCCACGGGATGACCATTTCTTCAGCGAATCAAATCGCTCAGTGGACAACCGATGAGACATTTACATCACAGGTCAACTACGAACTTAAAACGCCATGTAAGCTCATTTGCTCCCTGCCAAATGGACCTGACATCGACTTAACTGCAAATGAAACATTTGTCTCGCCAAGAGCGGTTCTGGTTTGTCATGCTTCGACAGAACGGGAGCTGCGCGGAAGAGACATCCGGCAGACATGGAAGGGGTTAGCCCCGTGGACGTATGACAACCCGCTCATGCTTCACCTCACATCGACAGCAGATGAGACCGTACGCACGGCGATAGACCAATGTGCCGAGTGCGGCTTTGAGATGGTGATCTTTTCATTCGGCTCTGGCCTGAATATGGAAGATACAAGTGTTCAAAACATCCAAAAGTTTAAAGCATTTGCAGACTATGCACATAGTAAACGGATTCGTATCGGTGGCTACAGCCTATTAGCGAGCCGTAGCGTGGCTCCAGAGCACGATGTCATCAACCCTGCAACAGGTAAGACTGGGGGCACTATCTTCGGTAACTCCCCATGTCTGTGTTCAAGCTGGGGCCTGGACTACTTCAAGCGAATAAAGCAGTTCCTTAAAGAAACAGGTTTTGACCTGCTGGAACATGATGGAAGTTATCCCGGGGATGTTTGTGCTTCAACAAAGCATCCAGGGCATCGCGGCAAACAAGATTCTCAGTGGAGACAGTTTGAACTCATCAGAGATCTTTATGTGTGGTGTCGGAAAAACGGAATCTATCTCAACGTGCCAGACACCTACTTTTTGTGCGGTTCAAACAAAGTTGGGATGGGCTACCGTGAGACAAACTGGTCTCTTCCGAGGTCGCTCCAACATATTCATGCACGTCAGAATATGTTTGATGGCACTTGGGAAAAGTTACCATCCATGGGGTGGATGTTCGTTCCTCTCGTTCAGTACCATGGCGGCGGGGCGGATGCGACCATCGAACCATTACGTGAGCACTTAGATGACTACAAGCGTCATTTGGACAGCTGCCTTGGTTATGGCGTTCAGGCCTGTTACCGTGGACCACGTCTTTACGATGGGCCAGAAACCAAGGCGATGGTTATTAGAACCATCACGAAGTATAAAAAGTATAGGAAACTGCTTGAAGGCGATATCACTCATATTCGCCGCCCGGATGGCCGTCACATCGACGCCATCATCCATACCGATGACGCAAACTCTGGCCGGATGATGTTGGTCGCTTACAACCCTGCTCAATCCACCCAATCGACGACGCTTACCCTACCTGATGCACTTTCGCCGTACAAGTCCATTCGGGTCATCGACACCGACACGGGTAAGTCATCGAATCTGACTCCTCGCCCAAATGGTAGGTTTCTCATCGACTTGACGGTTGACGGCGGAACAATGCGGATGTTAGAGTTGATTCAATGAACACGTTCGAAGAAGACGTGCTCGGGTGCAAGACTCCACTCATTTTGGCACCTCTCGCACACCTTGCGTCCAATGAACTGATTGCTGCCATCACAAACGCTGGCGGCATCGGAACACTCCCTGTCCACCGCCTAAAGCCAGAGCAAACCCGAGAGCGACTCCAGCAGATACGCTCACTTACCAATGGCCCAATCATGGTTTCGTTTACGGGTGAGTGGGAACGGGATGAAAACCTCGATGTTCTTCTCGAATACGAAGTCAAGGTGGCGATGGTTTTCTGGTGGAACGCCCCCCGTCTGATTCACCGCCTTCAGGCACATGGAATCAAAGTTGGATGGCAAATTGGAACGGATGAACAGCTCTCAGATGCTCTCAGCCGTGATACTGACTTCATTATTGCGCAAGGTTTGGAAGCCGGTGGCCACGTTCGTTCTCCCCACCACCTCGACGATTTACTAACCCTGATTCGCAATCGTACCGATTGTCCCGTGGTTGCTGCGGGTGGTATCAACACTCCTTCACGTGCTGGACAACTTGTGCCTAGTGCTGCTTCCGCGGTGATGCTGGGAACGCGTTTTTGTGTTTCCGATGAAGCAAACAACTCAGATTCCGATCGAACCTTACTGATTGATGCAAAACGGGAATCAGTCGTACTCGATACAAGCCTTCGTGGAGATTGGCCCTGCGCATTTCGCCGCAGACTCACAAGTGGTGGCGATCTGGACATCCCGGAACGCTATGCTAACACCAACATTTCAGAAATCACGAGCGTCTTGCCGGCAGCACAAATAGTGGCTGACTTCGCAAAAGTTCTTAACCTGTAAGGCCAAGGTTCCCAGTATCGTTGCCTGCTGCAAAACATAGTCGATAAGATACGTCATGCATACGGCAGAGGTGGTGCAGGGTGTTCTTCCTACTATGGGTCGGCCGTCACTGACACTCCCATCCATCACCCTTGCTTCCTTTGAAGGCCCACTCGATCTCTTACTTCACCTGGTTCGTGATGGTCGAATGGATATCTTCAATCTTCCAATCTCTGACTTGTGCGACAAGTATCTGACCGTGTTGCATTCCTACGATGAGCTGAACCTACACGTTGCCGGTGAGTTTCTGGTGATGGCGGCAACGCTGATTGAAATCAAGTCCAGAATGTTGCTGCCGAAGGTTCCATCTGATCCGCCATCCGACGATGATGGTAACGGACCTGACCCGCGCATGGAGCTGGTTCAGCGCCTCCTCGAGTATTCCAAGTATCAGGAAATGTCTGAATGGATGCAGACTGTAGAGGGTGAACGTCGCAATGTCTTCGTGAGAGCGCAGTCTCCCCTTGCTCCAGAGTTCCGCATCCCCCCACAGTTTGGTGAGCTGAGTGCTGATCAGCTCGTGGCTGCGATGCAACGTATTCTCGACGCCATGGGAGCTGGTGAACGCCAAGTGACGAGCGTCCGAAGACATCGCCTTACTGTAAGGCTGACGATGCGTATTCTCCTTACGCGCATCACGGAAGCGGGCGAAAAAGGCGTTGACTTACTCGAAATGATTACAGAGGCTGGAAACGGACTCCTTGGAGTCATCATGGTGTTTCTTAGCCTGCTCGAGCTGCTACGCTCTGGATCGATTGCTGTTGCACAAGATGATTTCTGCGGGGATATACGCGCGTTTTTCATTCCAGAACCGCTAAGGATTGATTGGACAATCGAAACAGATGAGGGAACAGATGCGTAGTCTCCTTGGCATGGTCGAATCCCTCCTCTTTGTCTCTGGAGATCCTCTGACAGTAAAGGACCTTGTGAAAGCGACGGAGTGGGATGAAGGTGCAGTACTTTCTGCATTACGTGAGCTCCAGCAACGGTACGAGTCATCGGACGGCGGTGTGCAGTGTATTGAAGTCGCGAATGGCTGGCAGCTGACCACGAAGCCGGAATACGCCCACATCGTTGGAAAGTTGCTCGCACCAAATGCAAATCGACTGTCGAAGGCAGCACTCGAAGTTGTCACAATCATCGCCTATCGACAACCCTGTACAAGCGCCGATATTGAAGCGATTCGCGGTGTATCCTCAGATGGCGTCCTTAAAACCCTGGTTGAGCGAGAGCTTGTATCTGATGTTGGGCGACGCCAGACACCCGGGCGGCCAATACTGTATGGTACGACGGACACATTTCTCCACTACTTTGGGTTAGCATCGATTGATGCCCTTCCCCAACTACCAGATGACCCGGACGCAGAGGCTGCAGCAGCAACGGAAACAGCCGTTGTCAAAGCAGGTGGATTAGATTTATGAGATCACCGTTCCTAACATTCCTAGCAGCCACCATCCTCATGACCGCAATGTCACCCGAGGCGATTGCAAAGCAGCGCCAGAGCCGACGCAGGCCGCTGGTAGCAAGCTACAACCCGCAGGATCTCAAACAGTATCCTCGGACAGTCAGTAAGAGTGTGGCAGTCTTTGATGCAGCAACGGGTCAGCTCCTTTGGCAAATGAACGGAAACAAGCGATGCTATCCAGCCAGCACGACGAAGATCCTGACCGGACTTCTGTTTGCTGAAGCTACACCGGCAGAAGCAATCGTCCGCTGTACGAACAAACAGATTGCGTCGGTCGGTGAGAGCAGCCTTAATATCAAGTTCAATGAGTCATTTGTTGCTGAAGACTTGTTACGTGGATTTCTCCTGAAAAGTGCAAATGATGCCGGCGTGGTAATCGCAGAACATGTGGATGGCTCGACAGCGAAATTTGCCACCAGGATGAATGACCGTGCGGCGAAGGCTGGTGCAACACAATCACACTTTGTCAATCCACACGGCCTACATCACCCCGATCACTACACAACCGCGATTGATCTTGGTCGCATCGCGATAGACGCCCTTAAGAATCCCCGATTTGCCAAAATGGTGGAAAAGCCAAGTGCGATTATTCATTCATCAGCGAGACCGGCGATAAAGGTTACCTCTCGTGCAAAGTCGCTGTACTACGATCGTTTTATGGGCGCTGATGGAATTAAGACTGGCTATACCAAACCTGCGGGTAACTGCTTTGTTGCATCGGCCACACGGGATGGGCGGCGGTTGATATCGGTGGTTATGGGAGCGCCAGAGTCTGCCTGCAAGGAAACCATCCCAATTTTGTCATGGGCGTTCAGGCGCTTTGAGCGACAAGTTTGTGTGCAAAGCGGTACGCAAGTGAATGTCACATTGCCGGATGGCCGTATAGTCTCTGCACACACATCAGAGAACATTCACCGTTCTGTTGACAAATTTGCATCCCAGAAGTCATTTGAGCAACGTATTTCCGTGGTGGATAAACACACTGAACTTAAAAAAGGTGATGTGATTGCAAACCTCCAAGTTGTCGAGGGTGGAATAGTCATTGGCCAGTGTGACCTTATCAGTGATTCCGAAACGAGAGCGACCAGCAACGTTTTTGGCCCGATGGGCTGGTTCGGGGGCAGTATCTGCCTCGTGCTGGTAGCATGGCAACGTGGAAGAAGAATCTCGCGGAGAACGTCTCCAAAAAGCATTGGCAGCAGCAGGCGTTAGTTCGCGACGGAATGCTGAAGTCCTAATTACATCAGGCCGTGTGAAGGTGAACGGGAAGCTTGTCACCCAGCTTGGGTCTACTGTCTCGGACGACGATGTTATCCTCGTTGATAATAAACAGATCTCGCGCAAGCCAAAGCTGTATTACATTGCGCTTAACAAGCCAGCCGGTGTTATCTCAACCGTATACGATCGTTATGCAGAAACCACGGTCATAGACCTCGTTGATATCCCCAATGCCCGACTGGTCCCATGTGGCCGCTTGGACATGGAAAGCGAAGGACTCATACTTCTTTCGAACGATGGTGACTTCGTCCACAAGGTTACGCATCCGAGCCAAAGCCTTGGGAAAACCTACCACGTTACAGTCTTTGGAGGTCCGGAAGCATCGACGCTCCGTAGACTCGCCAACGGCCTAACGCTTGATGACGATACGCGTCCCACCGCTCCTGCAGAGGTTACCGTTATTCGCCGCCGCCCAACCGTGATAGAAATGGTTCTTCATGAAGGACGTAATCGCCAGATTCGCCGAATGATGGACACCGTTGGACATCCGGTGGAACGCCTAGTTCGTGTTAAAGTTGGTCCAATTTTGCTTGGAGATTTACGCTCCGGTGAATGGCGTTTCCTCGATCGTACTGAAGTTGGTTCAATCCTACAAGACACGGCAACAAAGCTGAGTGGAAACAACACAAGTGCACGCGGTGGAGATGTTGCTCGCGCTAACACTGGAACAGGTGCGCGCCGGCCGCAGGCAGCTGGAAGAGGTGATTATGAAACTCGTAATCGCAGTCGTTCACGATAGAGACCGAACAAAAATCGCGGATGCCCTTCTTCGCGAAGGCTTCCAATTCACGCGCCTCGGATCATCCGGTGGATTCCTCAAAGAAGGAAATGTAACACTCCTCATCGGATGTGCAGACCCCGACGTGAACCGTGTTTTTGGACTCCTTAGAGATTGCACACGGAAACGTAAGCAATATGTGAGTGTATTACCACCGGATGCTGGTCCGGCAGGGACAATCCTACCGTCACCCGTTGAAGTCGAAGTGGGTGGTGCGGTCGCATTCGTGATGCCAATAGAACGCTTTGAAACCTTTTGAGCAGGGTTGGAGTTCGGTTTGAATGACATTTTACGGTAACAATAAAACAGTCTCGATGCTCAACCGGTTCATCGATAGACAAGAACTTCCGCAATCGGTACTCATTACAGGACCATCTGGGGTCGGCAAAACGACGCTCGCCCTGCACCTTTCCATGTATCTGCTATGCAAGGATCGGACGGATAGCACCGCCTGTGGCCGGTGTATTTCCTGTGTTCGTATCCAGTCAAACGAACATCCGGAAGTTGCCATTATTGAGCCCGACGGCGACTTAACGAAAATCTGGCAGCTCTGGACCCGAAGCGGTCATGCTCCAGGTGCGCTGGATTCGCTTTCGTACCGTCCCGTTCTTGGTAACTGGCGGGTCGTGATTATCACCGCTGCCCACACGTTTAATGACGAGTCAGCAAACTCCATTCTCAAAGTTCTCGAAGAGCCACCGTCCTACGTCCAGTTTTTCCTGTGCACCACTAGCCAATCGGCCGTTCTTCCAACCATTGCGAGTCGATGTTTTTCTGTTCCTGTTCCCCCATTGCCGACTCAACTGATAGCCGAGATGCTACAAACAGACCACAACGTGGATCCATCACTTGCCGAAGAATTGGCAAAGAGTTCCGCTGGATGTCCTGGCCGGGCAATACGTGCGAAGGATGACACCGAGGTGTCCCTAATACGAGATCGCGCAGCCGCTTGGGTTTCTGAGTTTTTGCAAGGTAGTAGAAATCAGATTTACACATATGCCGAGTCAATACGAGGGATTGTCCCGAAGTCATCCCCAGATGCGAGTACTCGCCAAACAGTTACGAAAGGGATTCAAGCTGTCGCCGATGCATTCGGTAAAGAGCTTAGCTCTGCAACGGATTCTGTCGATGCCTTGATGGACTGTGTCGCGTTATCGATGCAGGCAGCGCACGCTGTCCAGCGTAATGGAAACCAACAGATTGTAACGGAGGC
>JBEEMN010000014.1:0-11402 GCA_041192625.1 Armatimonadota bacterium | reverse complement strand
CAGCAGCGTATCGCGCGGATCGCGGCGCACCACGATGATGCGCGACTGCGGCAGGATCAGCCGCACCAGACCAATATACATATAGGTACTGATCGATTTGTCGGTGATCACATCCGCGCCGGGGAAACGGTCGGTCAGAGTGCGGATAAAATCGTGCCCCGCCTGCGCCATGTCGCCCATTGGCACATCGGCCAGCGCGCGCAGGATGGCGGGGTTGTTGCCCGACCCCATCAGCAGTTTCTGGCAGGCTGTCTGGAACAGCGCCAATTCCCCCGCCCCCGTCACGCGCGAATGGCTGGCGATGATCTGTTCCACCAGTGTTGTGCCTGACCGCGGCATCCCGGTGACGAACACCACCGGGGCATCAGATGCCCCCGGCACGGCAGTTCCGGTCCAGTCAAACCCACGCAAGCTGTTTTGGACGGCGGCCACTTCGGCGTGGCGCAGCGCCATGTCATAGGGATACAGCTTGCGGACCGTTTCATTGGCGCGGCGGATATGGGTAAAGGCGTCGTCGTGGCGTTTGACATCCTCAAGCGCTTTGCCAAGGGCGAAATCAAACCCCATTCGCGCGCGATCTGTCAGAGCCTGGTCTTGGATGCGGTGTTCCATCTGCGCGATGATTGGATCATCCGGCTTGACCTTGAAGCCGGTGACGAAACCACGCCACAACTCGCCATCCATCGGGGCAAGTTCCAATGCGCGGCGGAACAGCGGATCGGCCTCGTCGAACCGACCAAGGGTTTGCAGGATCATCGCCTTGCGGTTCATCGCCATCATGTAATCAGGCTTCAACGCCAAGGCGCGATCGACAAAATCCAGCGCCTGATCGTCGCGCCCCAGATGCGACACCGCCTGCGCCAGCAGCATCAATGCCTCGGCCGAGGTGCCGCGCGACAGGGTGACGGCTTTGGTCAGCGCCGATTCCGCGTTGGCATAGTCGCGCATCAGGGTCAGGGTATTGCCCAGCGCGATATGGCCCTGCACGGATTTGGGGTGTTGCGCCACCAGCCGTTCGGCATAGGGCAAGGCGCGGCCAGGCTGCACGATCTTGTTCAGCAGAACGACATATTCATAAAGCGACCGCTCCATCCCCGGGGCACGGGCGATGGCGTGGCGGTAGGCGATCAGCGCATCGTCATCGCGCGACAGGCGTGCCAATTCGCGCGCTGCGTTGGAAAACGCCTCGGCATACAGCGGGTCAAGTTTGCTGGCGGCTTGAAAGGCGGCAAGCGCCGGGCCGGATTGGCCCATGCCCCCCAACACGCTGCCCATCATATTTGTCAGCAGGGCCGATGTCGGATGCGCCTTGAGCAGCGGGGCCAAGGCCGCCTGCGCGGCTTTGAAATCACCCGCGTCCAGCAGGCGGATCACCCGTTCAATCGCGGCGGCCGGCACACCGGGGGCATCGGCCTTGGATGCCATGCGCCGCGCGCCGAACCGATCCTGCAAGCGCAGCTTCAAGGCAGGGGTCAGCCCCGATGTTTTCAGCGCCGCCAGAAACACACGTTCCGATTCCTTGCGGCCATCAAGCCCCACGATATCGGCCCAAGTCATCCAGACTGTCGGCTCGGCTGGCTTCAGCTGGGCCGCGGCTTCGGCATGGGTCATAGCACGGTCGAAATTGTCGAAATCGCAAAAAATCCGGGCGGCTTGCCACAGTGGTTCGGGCAGGCGCGGATTGGCATCGATGATCTGGCCAAACAGCGGCAGGGCCTGATCGGGTTTTCCCGCCTTCAACAGATCAAGCCCGCGCGCATAGAGCGCCTTGATATCGATGCCCGACGCGGGGGTGGCCAAAGGGGGGGCGATGGTCATGGATTGCTCTGTCAAACAAGGGTGAACGGTTCCGCGATAGCGCAGGCACGGCGCGGTGTCGAGCAAACCGCCAAAACCCAGCCCCGGAAATGGAAAAGAGCGGGCGCAAGGCCCGCTCTTCCCATCAGATCAAGACTTGCGTCAGATCAGAACGACAGGCCGAGGCCGATCGAGTACTGCGACTGGTTGCCAACGGCAACTGCGTCGACGTCCGAACCGTAGCCAGCCATAACGACAGCGCCACCACCCAGATCGTAGTTCACAGCCAGACCGTAGGAGTCAGCGTCTGCGGCCACTTCGTTGTCGATTTCGCCATAGTTGGCGGTCACCGACAGCGGGCCCGAAGCGTAGGTCACGCCGAGGCCGAGGGTCGAGAAGTCGTTGCCAGCGCCGTCGAGCGAGGTGTCGGTGTAACCGATCATGCCCGAGATGCCGCCAGCGAGTTCAGCGCCAACCGACACACCCCAAACGTCGCCGTTCACGCCCGCAGCGGTCGCACCCGACTGATAGCCGAGGCCGAACTTGAGTGCGGTGCCCGACATGTCCATCGAGTAGGTAGCACCGATGGCAAGGTTGTCGTCAACGGTAGCCGGAACCGGGGTGCCGTTGTCAGCCTGCTCGAGCGACACTGCCACGCCGAAGTCGCCGAACGAATATTCGTAGCGAACGACTTGGTTGTCTTGCGAACCGTCGAAGCCGTTGGCTGCGAAGTAAGCAACGTGGGTCGTGTGGTCGTCGCCCATCGAGGTCAGCGAACCAGCGTCCTGAACAGCCCAGTCAAGCGCGCCATCGGTATCACCCATGGTCAGCTTGCCGAAAGCGCCCGACACGAACACGGTGGTGCCCGAGTCGTCGCCAGCGGCGACGTTGGTTTCGTCGAGGTCGATGGCAGCGCCGAACGACAGGCCGCCGTCGGTTTCGCCCGACATCTTGAAGGTAACTTCAACGTCCTGGTGGAACGTCACGTCGCCCGGCAGAACGCCGAGAGCCGCAGCGGTCGCAGCGCTTTCCGAGGACAGGATACCAATTTCCGCGTAGCCCGAGACGGCCACTTCGGCAGCAGCGAAACCAGCGGTGCCAGCCAGCATCGTGGTCGCAAGAAGACTCTTGTCGTCTGAACCAAGGGTAGACTCTACCACGTTCGGGTTTTCTGCTCCGTCTGGCGGATCGCCGCCCGTGTGGGTTTAGGCGGCTGGACAGGCCAAACCGCCTGCGGCACACCGCCTGTCATGGTGATGATCTTCAGTCTTGGAACACTTCTTTTCGCAGCCATCTTCGCGCTTCGGCTGTTGCCAAAGCTGGTTGGGCTGGCCTTCTGGCTTGCCTCGATGGTCGTCACGGGCGGTGCCGCGCTGGCGGTGCTTTATATGCTGGCCGAAGGCCGCTAGGTCGTGGCCACCACCGCATCGGGCACGATGCCCGAACGCGCGATATAACCCCGCACATCGCGCCCGGCGAACAGCCCGTGGTCGGCCACCAACACAGCCCCCATGCCTGCCGCACGGCCCCCCAGCACATCGGTGTGCAGCGTATCGCCCACCATCGCCAAACGCTCTGGCGGCAGACCCACCCGCGCGCAGACATCGTGGAACCCATCGGCAAAGGGTTTGCCATACCAATGCGCCGTCACCCCCAGCGCATCGATCAGCGCATGGGCAAACAGCCCCGGCTCCTGCGACAGCCCATCTTCGCGCGGTGCCACCAGATCAGGGTTCGCCACCACGATGGGAATGGGCCGCCGGGCCAGCGCCTCAGTCAGCCGCGCCTGCAAGGCCGCTGTCCAGCGCGCCGCTGACAAAAACAGCACCCCATCCGCCAAATCGAACAAACGGGGGTCTGCCACCGCATCCCCAACGCTCCCCGGCAGATCGGCAAAGCTGTCGCCTACCGCTGCGATGGCCGCCCAATGCGCGCCGGGCATCAGCATCCCGATCCGCGCCGCCGCCACATCGCGGCTGGACACCACTTCCTCGGCGGAAAAGTCGAATCCCAGATTACGATATTTACGCAAAGCCTCGGCCCGCGTGTAACTTGCCGCATTGGTCAGCACGCACAGCTTTTTGCCCCGCGCCCGCAACTCGGCCATTCGCGCCACGGCACCGGGGATCGGCGTTTCACCCACGTTCAGCACGCCAAAGGCATCCAGCACAAAACCGTCCCACCTGTCCGCCACGGCAGACAGATCGCGCGCAAAGATCGGGGCTGCCGGAAAGCGCGCGCTGGGCAACCGTGCCCGCACCGCCTCATAGCGCAGGAACGCGGCCTCCGTGCTGGGAGTGAGAATGTGCTTGGCTCCGTAGGCTTCGGTTCTGCTGCAGCACTGCAAACGACGAGATTGCAATCAGGATGCGATGCACTTCAGACGGTGACAGCACTTGTCGCGAAGCTCCGTGTGCAGCTGGAAACTCATCCCAACATCACCATCAATACGCCACGCGAAAATGCTATTTCCACGATGTTGCATATTAGCATCAACGGAAGTTCTACAGAAGACACCTTGATGCTTTTGGACCGTAAAGGAATCTCTGCGAGTGGTGGGGCAGCGTGTGCTAGTGGTGCAGTTGAACCAAGTCACGTCGTAAAGGCCTGTGGCTGGTCGGCAGAACGACAATCAGGCGCGCTACGGCTATCCTTTGGACTTGGGACCACCGCGGATGATATTGCCTATGTTGCCGAGGCAGTTGGTGCGATTGCAGCTAAGGGGTAACTCAGACGCGCGCCATTGGCAAAGGCTAAGGCCGACATCGAGGGCTTCCCGGGAGGCTGAAGCGTTGTGATGACAAAATCTGTCGTCAATGTTGCGACAAGGATGCCATCGGCGCATGTCCCGGTGATCGTCCCGGCGGGCGCCGCACTGGTATCCGTTGTTGGGTAGCCTGCGTGAACCTTAACCACTTTGTCACCGATGACAACGGTTGTTCCCGGTCGTTTCGAGTATGCGCGAACCTGTCGGTCCACCTGCGCGCTTGTCGCAGCTGCGAAGTTGATAAAACCATCTTCGCGGGTCAGCATCTGAGCATAGCAGGCATCATCGTTTGATTGGATACGCTCATCGATGCTGCCATCGCGAAGCAGCCGAAGCGTTTGCAGCATCAGGGGGGCACCGATGATCGAAAGCTCTTCCTCAAGTGTCTCTGAATCATGGTGCGGCATGATTTCGAGTACAGACTCAATCAAAACCGCGCCAGTGTCAAGAGATCGCTCCATGCGCATCGTGGCAACACCGGTGTGCGTATCGCCTGCTGCGAGCGCCCTATGGATGGGAGCTGCGCCGCGCCACCTTGGGAGCAAGCTCGCGTGGAGGTTGATACCGCCGTGGTGTGCAGCATTGAGGACCTTGGTTGAAAGGATCTGTCCGTAGCTGACGACGACAAGCGCATCTGCGTGGAGTGCGATTATCTGGTCCGCTATCAGCTTCAAGCGTTCAGGGGTTTCGAGTGGCAGTCCAAGGTCTAGGGCGGCGGCGGATACAGGCGTCGGAGTCAGACGCATACCGCGACCGGATGGTCTATCGGGCTGCGAGACGACAAGTAGAATCTCGATGTCTTCTGCCGCAGCGAGAAGCCGCAAGGTTGGAACCGCAAATGGACTCGTGCCCATGAATACAATTCGCACGAGTTAGAAGTCGTCCTCATCGTCATCACCAGTGATGATGCGGATGTCTTCGCCGGATGCCCGATCCGTGATTAGGATGCCATCGAGATGATCGATTTCATGGCATAAAATCCGCGCTTCAAGCTCGGTTGCACGGATAAACAGCTCATTGCCATTAATGTCCTGAGCTTTCACGGAAATGACATTAGGACGTCGGATGCGGGCTTTGATACGCGGAAGCGACAAACATCCCTCACTCGGTTCAAATTGTTCGCCGCGCTCTTTGGTGATAACCGGGTTTACAACGACTGTTGGGCCATTCCCAGCATCATAAATGAGAAATCTTTTGCTGATTCCCACCTGCGGGGCAGCGAGGCCACAGCCATGCGCGCGGTACATCCGGGGGACCATACTCAGAGCAGTTTCTTTAAATTCGGCATCGAACTCTGTGACGGGTTCTGCTTTCTGTTTGAGGACTTCCCAACCCGGGGTTTCATCCACTTTCAGGATTCCTGTGTCATCAAAAGGGACGTTGTAAGGGTCCGTGGATGCAGATTTCGTGCTTCTGACGCGGTTCGTAGCTTCTCCCATATCAGTCAAAATAATACCACCGCAGGGTTGGTAGACGCGTATACTAATGCCGGCTGATGTCAGAAAACATGCGGTTTGGAGTGTTGTCATGGACTGTCAAGTGGTTTGGAACCTGGTTGCCCCGATTGCGAAGCGCGTTGCGCTCGCGCCGGCTTTCTTCCGCGCGCTGGAGCGCGCAGTTCCCATTGCTCTCGATGGTTCTGTGCTTGTCATAGGGTTGGATTCAACCGTCGATGGATCACTTCAGGGAGCACTGAACTCATCGGACAACCTGAATATCCTTCACAAGGCTTTTCGCGATGTAACCGGCCTAGCCGATGGCATTGTCCGTGTGATTGAAGGTACCACTGCGGCTGACTGGGCAAATGCACAGGCTCGTGATGCTGCATCTCGTGAGATGGCTGCACGCCAGCAGGCTAGAGCAAGACCATCCGCATCCAGTGCAGGGTGGGATCAGGCCATCGATGCCGTTTCGGCGCTTTGGCAGCAGTGCGAAAGCCGTACAAGTCCTGTCGCAAAAGCCCGTTTTGTTCTCGCTGCCATCGATCACATTGTTGAAATCGTTGGGACAGAAGGCCTCACGACAGAGGCAGATACCCGATCATTGCAGCGCGCTGTCGAGCGAATTGCATCCTGTGCGCAAATCGATGCCGTTTACGTAGCCGGGGAAGTCCTCAAGCGCATCTAATTCGGTGTGTCAGGGTCACTGGCTATGCTAGAATCTTGGCATGTCTGGATTTGTCCCTGCAAACGTTCGGTCCATCGTCGCGACGGACTGTGGCTCTACAACCACGAAAGCGATTCTCATCGAGAAACAACCTGATGGGGTGTATCGGCTTGTCGCACGGGGCGAAGCTCCGACAACGGTAGAGGCACCCTTTGACGATGTTACTGTTGGGGTTACAAATGCGCTGACCGAGCTCCAGGATCTCACTGGAAAGCAGATTCTGGATTCAGCTGGAAAGCCGATGACCCCCTCGCAGTCGGACACGGTTGGTGTCGATTTGTATCTTTCGACATCCAGTGCCGGTGGTGGTCTGCAAATGACTGTAGCTGGCGTCGTGCGCGAAATGTCAGCTGAATCGGCTGAACGAGCCGCGCTTGGTGCTGGTGCCATTATCATGGATACGCTGGCTATCAACGATGGCCGGAAAGACCATGAGAAGGTCGAGAGAATTCGTGCGCTTCGCCCTGACATGATCTTGATGTCAGGTGGGACCGACGATGGAAATGTAGTTCCTCAGGTCCAGGAAATTGCTGAAATTCTTCGTTCAGCTGACCCAAAGCCACGTCTTGGTATCGGACTTAAACTTCCCGTGATTTTTGCCGGAAGTGAGAAAATGCGACCAGCTGTCATGGACACGCTCGGTGATACGGTTGATGTCCGGATGGTTCCGAACCTTCGGCCGACCATGGCACGTGAAAACCTTGGGCCCGCCCGGGAAGCCATCCACGAACTGTTCCTTGAGCACGTGATGCAGCAGGCGCCTGGTTATGGAAAACTGACCACTTGGACAAGCTCCGGCATCATGTCGACCCCGAACGCTGTCGGCAAAATCATGGAAGAGATTGCCCGCCAGCGGAACATTTCGATTCTTGGAGTCGATATCGGCGGAGCAACAACCGACGTGTTCTCCGTGTTTAGCGGTATCTACAACCGCACAGTTTCAGCAAACCTTGGGATGAGTTATTCCATTTGTAATGTCTTGACTGAGGCGGGGCTGCCCAATATCAAGCGCTGGTTACCGTTCGAAGAAAGCGATGCCTATATCCGCAACCAGCTACGAAATAAAATGGTGCGCCCGACGACGATTCCTCAGGACTTGCGGGACCTCCAGATTGAACAGGCTGCAAGCCGTGAGGCTCTGCGTTTGGCGTTTGAGCACCACAAATCGCTTGCGCGCGAAATGGTCGGGGTGCAACAACAGCGTGACATCAGCGACATCTTTGAGCAAAAGGCCAGCGGTTCTACGCTGGTGAATATGTTCGAGCTTGACATGCTTATTGGCAGCGGTGGTGTGCTTGCCCATGCTCCAAAGCTCGCCCAAACCGCATTGATGATGATGGATGCGTATGCACCGCAAGGTCTAACTACGCTGGCGAAAGACTCTATCTTTATGATGCCGCAGCTGGGCATCCTGTCTACTCTCTTGCCGGAAGCCGCGACCGAAGTATTTGAAAAAGACTGTCTGATTCGTATTGCAGATTGTCTGGCACCGGTCGGTACTGCAAAAGCAGGCGAAGAGTGCTTTACGGCAATCGTGGATGGAAAGTCGTACTTGGTGCCGTTTGGAGAGATTGTTCTCGTGCCTGTGGAAGCTGGTCGGACAGTAAATGTCGAATGCAGACCTGGGAAATCCTTTGATTTTGGGGATGGCAAGGGACGTAGCAAGACGTACACAACCGTTGCTGGCGAGCTCGGCTTAGTGTTGGATGGACGCGGTCGGCCGATTGTTATCCCAGTCGAGGATGCTGAGCGTGCAGCAACGATGCGGCGCTGGCTCGAGGCGATGGGCCTCAGTCGTTCCTAAATAACCTGTTTTTGCATACGCGATTTGCCGACATCTAACTCGTGGGTATTCTACACAAAGCCAGACAGGCATATCTGATTGCGAAGGGGAACTGGGTTCTCCGGGGGAGCATAAGACCTTTCTCGAAAGTATTCGTCGAAGGCAAACTTCTCGTGCGGAATCGCCACCGGATTCAGATCGGAAATGGATTTAGGGTACTTGCTGCCCATGTTGCAGTAGAACTCGGTGCTGGGGCGTATGGACAAATCACTATTGGAGATAACACGTTCATCAACTCGGGAACTAGCATTGGAAGTCTTTCGTCTGTGACTATCGGAAGTAATGTTGCAATCGGAAACTATGTTTTGATACTTGATTCTGATTATCATAACCCGCTGGATCATACAAAACCTGGTGCGAAAGCTCCAATAGTCATCGCCGACAATGTGTGGATAGGCGCGCGTTCGACAATTCTTAAGGGGGTTACCATTGGCGAACACGCCGTGGTAGCCGCTGGTGCTGTAGTGACTAAAGACGTACCGGCTTACGCGTTTGTTGCCGGAGTTCCGGCAAAACTGATCCGCTTTCTCCATCCAGAATCAGGAACACTAGGCAGCTCCTGAGTTCCATGGTGCCTTCTTGAGTATCAATGTCATTGGGCAGATTCCCGTGATGGCATCAAGCATCAGGCCAAAAGCCGGTAAGCACGCCAGATAAAACCACTCAGGATGTCCGGTGAAGCCCATCACGAGAGCGGTGGTGAGCATAATGCCCGCGACCAAGTGAGTCTGGCGACGAAGCTTGCTATCTGATGTCTGATGCATATTCCTGTTTTCCTTTTCAATTGGTAATCCCGCACGAATCCATGCCGATGTACCACCATCCACGTTTGACAAACCCTTGAACTCTCGCCTCAGACCGTCACAGGTAAGCTGGCTTCGACCGCCACTCTGGCAGACAATTGCGACCGTAGTCGTGGCTGGCAGATCATGTAAGTGACTCCTAAGATTTGCACCGTGAAGATTCAACGCAGTTGGGATATGTCCGCGATTGAACTCTGCACTTGTCCGGACATCGATGATGACCAATTCTTTGCCTTGCAATGTCATTGCATGTAGTTCCGCAACGGAGATGTTCTTGATCGACATTTTCAACCTTTCCAGCACTGAGTGAACCTGATGTAGACACAGAGCACGCCTTGTCGGCAGAAGGATTCAAAAATTCCGGAAACGAAAAAATCGTGTGGAAAAAAGCAATCAGATACACACCGCTGATCTGAATCCTTTTGTGTTGGGCAATCACTCTGTTGTTACATCGCGATGTATTCCGACCGGATACATCACACAGATTAGGAATAGAACTGTGATTGAACGAGCTCAAAACCAGTGGATTGGATGGCCAGGTCTACCGATGCTGGCAAAAATAATAACCATCAGTACGTTGACATCCGTGATGATGGTGGTGTCAGGGTGCAATACGAACAAATCCGACGCCGTAAAGAAAGCTGAGACTATTCAAGAGATTTCCGTATCAACAAGGACGGTGGCAGAAGAGTCTATAGATGTCGTTCGGGAACTACCGGGGACGACCAGTAGCGAATTCCATTCAGTGCTGTCTGCAAGTGTTTCTGGCCGGGTAGTGTCGGTAAGCGTCACCGATGGCTCGTCGGTACAGCGCGGTCAGACCCTGGTTCAACTTGATGCCAGACACCTGATTGCGGGAAAGCAATCCGCAGTTGGATCCCTTGTACGCTCACGCGCTGAGGTTACAAAAGCAAAATCAGCGCTTGAACTTGAGAAAGTATCCAGCGTAGCGCGGGTACAGGATGCAGAAGCGAGCCTCTCTGGTGCGAAGGCAGCACTTGCAATCGCAACGGAGCGTCGTAGCATCACCGCTGAAGGCGCGCGAACCCAAGAAATAGCACAGGCACGGAGTGCTGTTGTCCAGGCGGATGCAGGCGTTCGGCTTGCCACTCTTGAAAATGACCGTATGCGAGGACTCGTGCAGGCTGGTGCGGTTCCGCAGCGGGACCTTGACCGGACGTCAGTCGCTCTAGAGCAAGTAACAGCACAGCGCAACATTGCTAGGCAACAGCTTGCATTGCTTGAAGAAGGGGCACGACAACAGGACCGCACTGCATCCGCGCAAGCCGTCGTAGCCGCTGGGGCCGCTGTCCGACAAGCCGAAGCTGGAGTTGCGGCAGCCAAAGCCGCACTCAAACAAGTGCTTGTTCGCGAAGCCGATCTCGCCGCTGCCGGTGCAGCAGTCATTAGTGCGCGTGCAAATGTTGTCGATGCTGATGTTTCGCTTGGAGATGCCGTCATCAAAGCACCGTTTGCAGGCCGAGTCGTAAAGCGACTGGTGGATCCTGGGACGATGGCGTCTCCCGGGTTGCCATTGATCGAAGTGGATGGCGGATGTCCGAGCTTTGACACCGAAGTCCCTGAAGCGCTGATCCATCACTTCACACTTGGACGCAAGGCTAGCGTGACGGTAGGTACCGTTCAATCTCGTGAACTGGTAGCGACTGTGAGTCAGATCACTCCTCAGGCGACCGGTGCAACACACGCATATAAAGTACGAATGTCTCTTCCGGATACATCGAATGCGATGAGTGGGCTTTACGGAATCACCCGTATCACGCTCGCGAAGCGAAAAGCGATCATGGTTGATGAAGCATCGATTCAGCGCCGTGATGGACTGAGCTACATCTTCATCGTTACACCGGCAGGGCTGATTCAGTCACGCGTTGTAACCCTTGGCACGCCGATTAAAGAACGCATTCCTGTCGAGTCTGGACTTGCTGTCGGAGATGTCGTTGCAGTAGAGTCGGATGCAAGCCTTCTTCGTCGCCGCCCAGACTTCCCAAACAGAGATCCTAACAACGCT
>JBEEMN010000013.1:0-11963 GCA_041192625.1 Armatimonadota bacterium | reverse complement strand
AACATCCAGTGTCTTCGGTCTAACCCGGTCACAAATCTGGAGGCTGGTAAAGCGCTACAGCGTGGCAGCTGATCTCCCCCGCCACCCAAGTCCCCACTGGCTCCGTCACAGCTTTGCAACGCACTTGCTCAATGGTGGAGCTGATATCCGGATTATTCAAGAGCTCCTTGGCCATGCCCGAATCACGACAACACAGATCTACACACATGTTGCGCTCGATCGTCTTCGGAGTGTGTATAAGCTAACGCATCCGAGAGCGTAGCGATGGCAAAGAAAAGCCCGCCGCTGCGCTAGCAGGGGCGGGCTGGGTGTTTCTGTAAAACGATTACTTCTTTACGTTTACCGCAGGTGGGTTCAGCGTAATCGTTGCCTTCTGGACCAAGCCCTGCAGCCACTGCTGCATACCAGAGCCGGTTGTCGTCAGCTTCTTGATCTCTTCCGCCTTGAACTTCGCCTTTTCAGCGGCAGTCGCTTCCTTGCCACGCTTGATCAGCTTGAGGACATGGAAACCATACTGCGTCTTGACCAATGGGCTGATTTCGCCTTCTTTGGCGAGGTTGAACGCCGCAGTCTCAAATTCAGGGACCATCATTCCTGTTCGACCGAACCAAGGCAGCGCACCGCCTTCAGCACCGGATGCTTTATCATCAGAGTACTTCTTGGCAGCATCTTCAAAGGTCATCTTGCCGGCCTTGACATCAGCAACGATGCCTTCGAGCCGCTTACGCTGCTCATCTTCCTTCTTCTTCTGGTCATCTGGAGACAATGGCTTACCATCTGGTCCAGGCTGGTTCATCGTGAGGAGAAGGATGTGCTCAACCTTGACTTGCGCATCCAGAGTTGGAACCTGCTTCTCAACCTGCTTGGCATAGGCCTTCTGCGACAGAATCTGCAGACGAACGCCCCACTCAACTTCAGCCTCAGTAAGACCATAGCGAGCGGTGATTTCAGTGAAGGTCTGTGGGCTACCCGTCTGGGATGCCATATTTGCAACAATCCGCTGCTTCTCAGTCTTCACCTTGTCAGCAAGATCCTTAGCATCAATGGATGCGCCTGCCTTGCGGGCTTCTTCCTCGATAATGGCGTACTGAATCAGCTTTTGTACGGTGTCACGTGCACCGGTTCGGTTGATGAGATCAACGAGTTCCTGTGTCGTGATGTCGCGGTTGTTTACACGGGCGACGATCGTTGCTGGAAGCACGACTTTCTTTGGAGCGACAACGGTGGGTTTTACCGGAGGCTTTGCGGCAGGCTTCACTGCTGGCTTCTGTGCACTGGTTGCCGTAGCGAGCAATCCAACGAGTGCCAATGTGCTAAAGATGGACAAATTCTTCATGTCTAATAACCTATACGTCATAAAACAAGTTCAGCGCACCGTACTAGTGCGCTGAACTTTCCGTCAACTACTCTGCTTCGACATCCACAGGGATATCTGCAATGACCTCAAGGGTGTCGTCTACAACAACATCCCCCATCAGCTCACTGAGATCGATGTCTCCACCAAGTGCTGCTGCTGCATCATCAATGGACAGGATCTCATTCCTTCCGGTACCACCATCGATGTCTGGAATCTCAGGCATATCCAAGACACCGATTGCCCGTCCATCTTCCGTAACAACTTCAATTGCACGGTAGGTAGGCAAGCCGGTTCCCGCTGGGATAAGGCGTCCGATGATGACGTTTTCCTTGAGTCCAACGAGGTGGTCACGCTTTCCACGTACGGCAGCTTCGGTCAGAACACGCGTGGTCTTCTGGAAGCTGGCCGCTGAGAGGAAGGATTCCGTATTCAAGGATGCATCCGTGATACCCATCAATACCGGAGCAGCGATTGCGCGCTGACCTGGCACAGACATCTCGTCCTCGGTATGGATATCGTGGTCGCGGACCACAATACGTCCCTGGCTCTCGAGCATGATGTTCAGCTCTTCACGACGCTTGTTAGCATCGGTGAGCATCAGCTTGTCGACAACCTGCCCTGGAAGGAACTCGGTAGCTCCAGCCTTGACAACCTTTTGTTTACGGGACATCTGGCGGACGATGACTTCAATGTGCTTGTCATTGATGTCCACACCCTGCTGCTTGTAGACCGTTTGGACTTCACGAACGAGGTATTCCATAAGGCCATCCGCGCCGTTTAGTTCAAGAACACGATGGGGATCCATCGGTCCGTGGGTCAACGGTGCACCACGCTCGAGGCGCTGACCTTCCTTGATAAGAAGCTCACCACGGTGTGGTACGAGTGTTTCCTTGCGTACAAGGACCCGCTCAACACCAGCGGCTGCGACCTTACGTGCCAACGGCTCGGTGACTTGCTGTCCTGCGACAACGATTGCATCGCCGGTTTCTGGATGCACAACATCCACCACCGCCCACTCGCCCTGAACCTGCTTTGGATCGAACAGATCTGAGTTTGCTCGCTTGACCTGCTTCTCGTGGTGAACGATTACCTTACGGAGACCACCACTCGAGTCGATCTTGTCAACGATTCCGGAGAACTCGGTGACGATAGCCTTACCCTTTGGCTGGCGAGCTTCAAAGAGCTCGACAACACGGAGGAGACCACCAACCTGCTCTTCAGCAACCTTGAGGAGCTGTTGCACCTGGCGTTGCTTCTCACGCTGCTTGCCTTCGCCATCTCCACCAAGCGAGATCTGACCCTTCTCCTGATCTTCAAAGAGGACCTGAAGGTTCTGGTTTCGCTGACGACGGACGTTAGCAACACCGGTCAACTGGTTGGCCGTTGCAACGCCTCCGGTGTGGAAGGTACGCATCGTTAGCTGCGTTCCAGGCTCACCGATCGACTGTGCTGCGATGATTCCGACTGCAACGCCGATTTCGACGAGCTTTCGGGTTGCAAGGTCCTCGCCATAACACTTGGCGCAGACACCTTGACGGCTCTCACATGTGAGGACTGAGCGGAGCTCAACCTTTTCAACTCCAGATGCTTCAACACGCTTTGCGATTACTTCAGAGAAGATGCTTCCCGATGCAATCAGCAGCTCACCCGTCTTAGGGTTGGTGATGTCATGCAGCGATGTACGTCCACGGAGGCGCTCATGAAGCGGCTCAATGTCGGTAAATGCCTTGACAGTCACACCCTTGATCGTCTTACAGTCGAGCTCACGGATAATCACATCCTGTGCGACGTCCACGAGGCGCCGTGTGAGGTAGCCTGCGTCAGCCGTTCGAAGAGCGGTATCTGCAAGACCCTTACGTGCACCGTGGGTGGTAACAAAGTATTCGAGTACCGAGAGGCCTTCGTGGAAGTTTGACTTCACCGGGAGGTTTTCGATGATGTTTCCGAACGGGTCAGCCATCAGACCACGCATACCGGACAGCTGCGAGACCTGCTTGATGGAACCACGGGCTCCCGATGTCGTAACAATCGATACCGGGTTGAAGCGGTCGATGTGCTTGACGATCTCGTTTCCGATCTCGGCAGTTGCATCCGTCCAAAGCTTAAGCACACGCTGCTTTCGCTCTGCAGGAGACAGCATTCCCTGGCGGTACTGCTTGTTAGCCTTGTCTACATCACGTTCCGTTTTGTCAAGGATTTCCTTACGGGACTCTGGAGACTGCATGTCCGTCATCGCGAAGGTAATACCTGCACGTGTCGCCCACTTGAAGCCGATTTCCTTGAGGTCATCGAGGAACTTGACCGTACGCTCAGCACCGTAGCCCATGTGGACAGCGGCAATCAGACGCGTAATCTGCTTCTTGTCCATCGCCACGTTCACCCAAAGCGAATCCGGGACGATTTCGTTGAAGATCACGCGACCAACTGTGGTTGTGAACAGTGGCTGGCCTGCACCCTTGCGGTACAGAACATATTCGTTCAAGTCAACCTTATTGTTGTCGTATGCATACATCGCATCCCCTGGGGATCCGAAGATCAACGACGAGCCATAACGCAGCGTTCCCTCACCCATCTTGATAAGTTTCTTGGCATCATCAAGGGTCAGTAAACGGTCTTTGCCCACAATGAGCTTAGGTTCCTTGGTCTTGCCCTTGGCATCTGGCTGATAGGTTTCATAGATGTCATCTATTACAACCTTACCAACAGCCTGCTTGGCTTCGGAATACGGAACTGAATCCCACTTGTCCATTGTGACGAAGAACGCACCAAGAACAATGTCCTGCTGTGGCGAAACGATTGGAGAACCGTCTGCTGGGGAGAACAAGTTGTGGCTTGCGAGCATCAGCACACGGGCTTCTGCCTGTGCATGGGAGCTCAACGGGATGTGAACAGCCATCTGGTCGCCATCGAAGTCAGCATTGAATGCCTTACAAACCAGTGGGTGGAGCTGAATAGCCTTACCATCCACGAGCTTTGGCTCGAATGCCTGAATTCCAAGGCGGTGCAGAGTTGGTGCACGGTTGAGCATCACTGGATGCTCCTTGACAACCTTCTCGAGTGCATCCCAAACTTCTGGGCGCATCCGTTCGATCATCCGCTTGGCTGTCTTGATGTTGCTTGTCGAGCCATTGTCGACCAGCGTCTTCATGACGAATGGCTTGAAGAGCTCAAGTGCCATCTCCTTTGGCAAGCCACACTCGTGCAGCTTGAGTTCAGGACCAACAACGATAACGGAACGTCCCGAGTAGTCAACACGCTTTCCGAGCAGGTTCTTGCGGAAGCGGCCTTCCTTGCCCTTGAGCATGTCAGAAAGCGACTTCAGTGCACGACCATTGGATCCGGTTACAGGGCGCTGACGACGTCCGTTGTCAATAAGAGCATCGACAGCTTCTTGCAGCAGCCGCTTCTCATGGTTGACAATCGACTCTGGTGCCCGGATTTCCTGAATCTTCTTCAGGCGGTTGTTCCGGTTGATAATACGGCGGTACAGGTCATTCAGGTCAGACGTCGCAAAACGTCCGCCATCGAGCTGGACCATTGGACGCAGCTCAGGCGAGATGACAGGTACACAGTCGAGAATCATCCACTCTGGGCGGCTCTTCGAATCAATGAACGCAGTAAAGACATCGAGGCGCTTGATCGCACGAACAATCTTCGGACCAGGTGCATCATCGGAGCGTGCAGCCTTACGAAGACGAGCTTGCTCTTGAAGTTCCTTGATATCCTGGCGGATCTTGCGCTGTTCTACATCGAGGTCAACTTCCAGAAGCAGCTTACGGATGGCAGCACCACCTTGGCCTGCCTCAACAACCGTGTAGAGAGTTTCATCCACACGATTAGCGATGACATCCAGGAGGGTTTCAATCAACCTCCACTGGTCTTCATCGATAAGGGCCTTTTTGTCGATGTTAGGGATTAGGTCCAGTGCTTGGCGGAGCTCGGTGATACGGTCTTCCGCATCCTTTGCTTCCTGCTCAACACGGTCATGAACACGCTTTTGAAGCTGAATAATTTCTTCTTCGGTCAGCGGTTCACGAATTGGCTCTGCCTCTGGATCTTCGTAATCTTCGACGATCCGTCCGTTAGCGATTTCCTCTGCGGACTCCTCACGGTACTCACGAATCGCGATATCGCGCTCTTCACGAATAGCTTCAGATTCCTCATCGACGGCACGGGTGAATTCATCCATACGTGCAGCGATGGTAGCCTTGTCCACGCTTGTGACGATGTGGCTTTGGAAGTACAGAACTTTCTCAAGTGGCCGTGGGGTCATGTCAAGGATAAGCGCGAGTGGGCTTGGAACACCCTTGAGGTACCAGATATGGCACACAGGGGTTGAGAGTTCGATATGTCCCATCCGCTCACGACGGACCTTGCTACGAGTGACTTCAACGCCGCAGCGGTCGCAGACCACGCCTTTGAACTTATGCTTCTTGTAGCGGCCACAGTGGCATTCCCAGTCCTTGGTAGGGCCAAAAATACGCTCACAGAAGAGACCATCACGTTCCGGCTTATACGTCCGGTAGTTAATCGTCTCCGGCTTTTTGACTTCGCCATGTGACCATATGCGAATCTGTTCTGGGGATGCGATACCAATGCGAATCTTGTCGAATGTACTTGCGTCTGCCATTACGAATCCTTATCGCGAACCATCGGTCCGAAAGTTCGAACCTGCGGCCGCCACCGAGGTGGCGGCCATATTTACATCGATGACCGGGCACAGCCTACTTAAGGCAGTGCGTCATACTCCTCACGCTGGCGAAGCTGCGACCGACGGCGCTGCGCTTCATCCTCGAGGTAGTCCTCATCCTTGTCACGAAGATCGATTTCATCGCCCTTCGCATCTTCAACGGTCACCTTCAAGCCAAGCGACTGCAGCTCATTGACGAGAATCTTGAAGGACTCAGGAACTCCTGGCTCAAGCATCGCATCACCCTTGACAATCGACTCATAGGTCTTCACACGTCCGATGACGTCGTCAGACTTAATGGTCAGAATCTCTTGCAAGGTATACGCGGCGCCGTAGGCCTCAAGTGCCCAAACTTCCATCTCACCAAAGCGCTGTCCACCAAACTGTGCCTTACCACCAAGTGGCTGCTGGGTTACCAGCGAGTAAGGACCAGTGCTACGTGCGTGAATCTTGTCATCCACAAGGTGGGCAAGCTTCAGCATATAGATACGACCAACGGTGATCGGCATCTTGAAATCATCACCGGTACGGCCATCACGCAGCTGCGACTTACAGGTCTTGTCATAGAACCCAACACGTGCCCAGACACGATCCCGGAGTGATTCCAGGAGGCGGTCATACGCGTAGTTACGTGGAATCGTGTCACCCACCGGAGGTCCGGCAAGAATCTCCGAGATTCGCTCAAGCTCATCTGCATCCAGCTCAACAAATGCTGCACGCACCGTCGAAAGGAGGTCTTCGACATCCGCATCGTCATCGGAAAGTTCGACATCCACTTCCAGATCACTCCGGAGGTAGGTATTGAGCATTTCACGGCGGCGGCGGCGGCCATAGCGCCCCATTTCACTCAGAATTTCAGCTTCGGTTGAACCTTCAAAGATCGGCTCCTTGAACTGGATTCCAAATTCCTTTGCCACCAGACCAAGGTGAGTTTCCATGATCTGTCCGATGTTCATACGTGAAGGAACACCCAGTGGGTTCAGTACGATATCAACCGGAGTTCCATCCGCGAGGAATGGCATGTCGGCTTCAGGCAGAATCTTGGAAACAACACCCTTGTTTCCGTGACGTCCAGCCATTTTGTCGCCTTCCATAATCTTACGCTTTTGGGCAATATAGATACGGACGAGCTTGTTGACACCCGGTTGAAGACCATCGTCGCCGGCCAGCTTCTGCAGACCTGCGCGCGCCTCACACTTTGGACAATCCTCGTTATCAGGCTTCTTGGAGAAGTTGAATTCAGCATCACAGACACGGCACCGGTACTTATGACGGCTGAACACCTTGATGTCGACAATCTTGCCCTTCTCACCGTGTGGAACACGGAGAGAAACATCACGGGTGTCTTCTGCCTTCTTGCCAAAGATCGCAATAATCAGGCGCTCTTCCGCCGTCAGCTCTCCCTGACCCTTAGGCGCGACTTTACCGATCAGAATGTCATCGGAGCGGACTTCAGCACCGATTCGGATGATTCCATCTTCATCGAGGTCCTTGAGGGCATCTTCGCCGACATTCGGGATGTCACGCGTCATTTCCTCAGGTCCGAGCTTGGTGTCACGGGCTTCGAGTTCATACTTCTCGATGTGGATGGATGTGAAAACATCATCCTTTACGAGTCGTTGGCTAAGGAGAATAGCATCCTCGTAGTTGTAGCCATTCCATGGCATAAACGCAACGAGGACATTCTGTCCAAGGCTAAGCTCACCATTGTCGCAGCATGGGCCATCCGCAATCAGATCACCCGTACGGAGGACCTGACCAAGATCAACCTTTGGACGCTGCGAGATACAGGTCCCCTGGTTGGAGCGGACCATGTTCAGCAGGACGTAGCGGTCAAACTCGCCGCGTGGCGTCTTGAGGACAACTTCCTTACTCGTAACACGATGCACGGTTCCGTTACGCTTTGCAAGAATAACAGCTCCAGAGTCAACCGCAGCCTTGCGCTCCATGCCAGTCTTGACAAGAGGCGCCGCTGGGCGAACCGTTGGGACTGCCTGACGTTGCATGTTTGCGCCCATCAAAGCACGGTTTGCGTCGTCGTTTTCCAGGAATGGAATCATCGCGGTAGCGACAGAAACCAGCTGCTGTGGAGATACATCGACAAACTGCACTTCACCCGTTGAAACGACAGGGTAGTCACTATTGAAGCGGACCTGAACGGTTTTGGACTTGAATGTTCCATCCTCGTTAATGTCCTCTTCAAGCGGAGCGCGGCCAATCTTGTAGTGGTGCTCATTGTCAGCTGGCAGCCACTCGAGGTCACGGGTTACCTGTCCATTAATGACCTTACGGTAAGGCGTCTCGAGGAAGCCAAACTGGTCAACACGTGCCTGGACTGCCATCGAGCCGATCAGACCAATGTTTGGTCCTTCAGGCGTCTCGATAGGACAGATACGGCCGTAGTGGGAGTGGTGAACGTCACGCACTTCGAGCTTGGCCGACTGGCGGGAAAGACCACCCGGTCCGAGGGAGGACAAACGTCGCTTGGATGTGATTTCAGCAAGCGGGTTGGTCTGATCCATGAACTGGGAAAGCTGGGATGACCCGAAGAAACTCTTAATGGCAGCGGACACCGGCTTGACCGAAAGGACAAGTGGCGGAAGCATGTCATCGGAGTCCATCGATGTCATACGCTCTTTGGCAACCTTCTCCATACGGAGGAAGCCCATTCGGAGCTGTGAGTAAAGCAACTCACCAACGGAGCGAACACGCTTGTTCTCAAGGTGGTCGATGTCATCCGGGGTGTAGCGTGAGCGTGACTCATCCTGTCCATCAGCTCGTGCAGCTGCCTGCATACCGATGAGGTAGTCAATGATCGCACAGATATCCGTACGGGTAATCCAGCGAACCTTGTGAGGAATCTGAAGCGTGGAAAGCTTCTTGTTCAGCTTGTGACGACCAACCTTGGCCATGTCGTACCGGCGAACATCGAAGAACATTCCGCGGAGCATCGTCCGTACAGATTCATCGGATGGCGGATCGCCTGGACGCAGCTTACGGTGGATGTCAAACATCGCGGACTTGGAATCCACAACATTCGCTTCTTCGATATCAAGCGTTGCGTTCAGATACTTAGGCACAGTCAACAGTGTGACGATGCCATCGGAGTTCTCGGCTTCAAGTGTCTCCAAAATGGTCTTGGCAACCGTTTTGTCAACCCGCTGATAAGGACTGGCAACAACTTTGCCTGCCGAAGACACAAAGTCCTGCAGAGCATAGGTATCGACAATGGATGTCACAAAGAGCTCACGCTCTTCATCGGTGCCACCGCGTGGTGCTTGGAAGTCCGTACGCGTTCCGAAGCGCTCCAGAATCTGCGTATCGGTTTCGTACTGAGGATCCTTGAAGATCACGTTCAGGCGATGATTACGCAGGTTCTCTTCGCCGCCGGCGAGTTCAACGAACTTCGCACGGTCAGCATAGGTGACCGTATAGCCAGCTTCAAAAATCACTTCGCCGGTTACATCGTCAACAACATGCTCAGCAAGCGTCTTACCAACCGCTTCACGGTAGTCAACGTTGAAAACGCCGCTTAACTCATCCTGATTCAACAGGCGGTCACGCACCAAGTCGTTTTGCAGACTAGGATCGTTGAGCGCACGGAGGAGAGTGGTGATGGCAAACTTCTTGTTCTGGCCAATCCGGACCATCACGGCCTCGGATGTGTCCGTCTCGATCTCAACCCACGGACCCTCGGAAGGAATCAGGGTTGCTGAGAACTGCCAGTTCAGAGTGAGGTCAAGCTCATCACGGAAGTAGATACCAGGAGACCGGGAAAGCTGAGACACAACGACGCGCTCGGCACCGTTGATAATAAACGTACCCTTTTCCGTCATCAGTGGAAGGTCACCAAGGTAAACCTCAGATTCCTTAACTTCACCATGCGCCGTCGTTAAGCGAACGCGCACCTTGATCGGAGACTCAAATGTAACATCACGGCTGCGACACTGCTCGAGCGTGTATTTGGGCTCCCCAAGGGTGAAGTCAATCAACTCAATGGTAATGGTGCCCGTGTGGTCATGAATCGGAGAGAACGATAGGAACAGTTCGTGCAATCCCTCCTCAAGAAACCAACGAAACGAATCCAATTGAAGTTGAATGAGGTTGGGAATGCCGGCCGCATGCTGCGCGCGCTTTGCCGAATGCTGAATCTCCATACCAGTTTGAACCCCTCCCAGGTCGGGCACATCTATCATCTGACAATGCAGTTGATTGACGTGCGACACCAAGTTGTGCTAGGTTATCGCAGACCAATCCCCACACCGACGACTACAGCTGTTTCCCGCGTCACACTCCTGTCAGAAGTCACAGGAATACCCGTGATGACACAGTGTGGCACGAATCCTCAAAATACCATCGCTAGCACAAACCGTCAAGGATAATCCGTTCCAGTTAAGGGTATTGTGTTGCCAAGTGAAATGTACGCGTGTATACTCGCGCACCACGCGTTCCAAATAACGCACTGGTATACGCAGTAGCACATACGTTTGGTGGAGCAATCATGGCAGATTTCGTGTTAACGCCGAGTGGCAAACAAAAAATAGTACTTGAGCTGGAACAGCTGAAGGGCGTCGAGATGCCGGCACTCTCAGAGCGTATCCGGCAGGCACGTGACCTCGGTGACTTGTCTGAGAATTTCGACTATCAGGACTCCAAACGGCAACAGGGCTTTATTCAGGGCAGGATTGCTGATCTGCAAGCAATGCTCGAAAGGTCCATCGTCGTCGAAGATGACCATCATGCGCCAGGGACCATTGGCCTCGGGGCAACCGTTACGCTTCGTGACACGGATGATGACACCGAAGAGTCCTACACCCTAGTCGGTGACTACGAGGCAGACCCTGATAATCATCAAATCAGCGTGGCCTCCCCTCTCGGCAAACAGTTGATGGGCCACTCCTCCGGGGACTCTGTCGCGATCACCGTTAATGGGTTCACGACAAACTACTTCATCGTCACCGTCAGCTGACAGACGTGAATGCCGCATCAGCGGCGGATGTCCAACGCACATTCGCCGCTGTTGATCTGGTCGCACTCCGGAAGAACGCCCGCCTGCTCACCCAGCGCTTCGGAGCGGTTTGTGCCGTTGTCAAAGCCGATGCCTATGGGCACGGTCTGGTCCCATGCGCGCGTGCGGCTGTCGCCGGTGGAGTAACGGCCATCGCAGTTGCGACCCCGGCAGAAGGACAGCTCCTCCGCGCCTGCGGACTCCACATCCCGATTCATGTCCTCTCGCCCGCCGAGCCCCTCTCTGCACGCCTGTGCGTAAACCAACGCCTAACCCCACACATCTCGAGCGCAGGGTTTCTGCACGCATACATCGATGCTGGCGGTAGCCCGCGCGACTGCTTTCTGATGCTCGAAACTGGTATGGGACGTGAGGGCTTACTCTGCGCCGATGCGATCGAGGCATGCCGAAACCTAAACCTGACGGTTTGCTTTGGCGGCGTCTCGACACACTTGGCATCTGCAGATGCGGCTGATAACACATCGATGCAGCGGCAATACTCCACGCTTCTGGATGACATCCATGAGCTGACGCAGTGTCACTTAATCGATGACAAGACGGTCATATCCGTCAACAACTCGGCCGGGATGCTCCGGGACACAACTCTTTCTCCGTTAGCCAACCCCATCCTCCATCGCCCAGGCGCACTCCTGTATGGCATCGCCCCAAACCCAGCGGCGACATGCCCGACAACACCCGTTCTTAGCTGGCGCGCACGTATCCATCTCATCAAACACCTCCCAGCCGGGCATGCTGTCGGCTATGGCGCAACGTTTGTGACGAAAAGGGAAACCCGGATTGCAACGGTTGGTGTTGGCTATGCGGATGGCTATCCCCGACACGTAGCGCCGGAAACATACATTCTGATCCGTGGACAGCAGGCGAAGATTTGCGGCGTCGTCTCGATG
>JBEEMN010000012.1:0-17209 GCA_041192625.1 Armatimonadota bacterium | reverse complement strand
CACCATGGCTGTGACATCAGCGACAGACAGTCATTCATCCGTCTGAGTTAGTGTTTAGGCATACTTGACAGGAAGCGATGTTCCTGAGCTCGCACTCTGCACGGCAAGGTCCAGAATATGAACTGGGCGTCGTGCCCATTCAGGTGTGATCACAAGCGCCTCACGTCCCGAAATCGCAGCCTCGATATTCTGGTAGAACTTTTCGGTCTGACCAGTCTGGTTTTTCCCCTCACGAATGGTAAGAACACCATCGGTTTTGGTTCGAATGACCCATTTGTCAAAGTACATCAGGTACGTACCCTTGGTACCGGTTATTTCGAGGATTCCACGGTCACCCTTATTGTGTGCATCAATGCTTGAGATGTTAAGGGAGAGCCAGCGACCATCATCAAAGCGAACCGTAAGGTGCCCTTCATCTTCGTTTGCATCATTTGGGAATGGAAGGCTATCGGCCCAGAAACCAGCCTTTGCGTAGCCAGAAACTTCCGTCATGGATGCCGGTGCCAAAATTTGTAAGCTGTATTCAAGCAGATGGACACCCCAGTCATAGAGAATCCCACCTGACACGCTGCGCTGGCTTCGCCACCAAGTGGATGGTTGGTCATAAGCACCCATATGACACTCGATACGGAAGACATCGCCGATCTCGCCGGTACTAATGTGCTGGAGCGCCTCGAGCAGGTGACCATCCCAGTGACGGTTGTGGTAAGTGGAGAGCACGACTCCGTGCGCATTTGCTGCAGCAATGAGTGAGTCACACTGTTCTGTCGTAATCGTCATCGGCTTCTCGATGACAACATGCTTTCCAGCATTAAGACACTGCAGCGCAACTGCTGTGTGGGAATCGTGAGGTGTGATGACAGTGATCAGATCTGCATCCCCATCTTGCAACAGAGCATCCACTGTGCTGTAAGTAGCGATACCGGGGAACTCATCTTCAGCTGCTTTTAAGCGCGCCGGGTCGGTGTCGCAAACGGCTACTGGAGTCATGCCCGCATCGCGCATTTGTGTTAAGTGCTGACGCCCCATATTAAACGATGGCCCATAGCCAACTACCGCTACCTTTATCACGTGCATTCCTCACTGAATAAGACTTGAAATATGGTATCCGCAACTTTGGTCTACGGGTAGAATCGTTGAATGTGGCCTTTTCAAAACCAAAAACAACCAACTTATGAGCGACGGGCGATGCATGATCCGAACGGAACCGGCATTTTTTATATGGACCGTGAGATTGCACAGGTGATGGGACATGAGGGAGCTGATTGGCTTGAGCGTCCGGAGAGGGAAACGGAAGAAGCTCCCGATGTTCTGGTGCGTGCCCTCAAGTTAAAACCCGGGATGGTTGTTGCTGACATCGGCGCCGGAAGCGGCTATTTTTCCTTTCGAATGGCGCCTCGGGTTGGCACCAAAGGAAAGATTCTTGCAGTAGACATTCAGCCTGAAATGCTTGCGATCATCAATGAACGCTCGCGTATCAAACGAGTGAAAAATGTCGAGACTGTTCTGGGTAAGACAGATGATACATGCCTAAAGCCTGATTCTGTTGATCTCATCCTGTTGGTCGATGTCTACCACGAGTTTGACAAGCCATTCGAAATGACCGCATCCATGGTCAAGTCGCTCAAAAAGGGCGGGCGAGTGGTATTCGTTGAATATCGCAAGGAAGATCGTCGTGTACCGATCAAGGAAGTGCACAAAATGTCGCAGGCGCAGCTGCGCAAAGAGTTGGCATTGTTCCCCGTTAAGTGGGTTGAAACAAATCCAGCGCTGCCTTGGCAGCACATTGTTGTCTTCGAGAAACTCTAATGCCAGTACGTGTCCTTGTTCCAACATCCATAGTAGATGACCTTACAGTTCGGCTACGCTCGAGCGGTGCGGACTATGTCGATCTGGTTGGTTTCTCCGATGATGCTGAGCATTTGAGTGATTCGCATGCCGATGTCGTCGTCCGGTGGATCGCGGGTGCCCGTTTTGACGAGCTCATGGATGCATCCAGAAAGCAGTGGCTTCACACGGCATCCGCCGGCGTCGATCATGTGATGGTACCTGCGGTTCTTTCTCACCCAGATTTGATTCTGACGGACAGCGGTCCTGCATACGGTCCATCGATGGCGGAGTTTGTGATCACCTGGATGCTTGCAGTAACGCATAAAGTTCCGCAGTTCCTCGAGATGCAGAAAGAGCGGCACTGGGAATGGGTGACGCACACTGAGGTTGCGGGAAGCACCGTCGGAATCATCGGAGCAGGGCCCGTCGCGCAACACATCGCACAAGCGTGTAAAGCGGTTGGCTGTACGGTGATGTTGCATCGAAAGCGTCCCATTTCCGTTGCTGGTGTAGATGCTGTTTATTCGGGTTTGTCGGGTCTCATGGAGATGGTTCCAAAGGTTGACTGGTTGATCATTGCGTGTGCGATGACGCCTGAAACGACAGGAATCGTAAACAGTACCGTCCTCGCTGCGCTTCGGCCTGGTGCAAGGATTATCAATGTTGCCCGTGGGGGCGTTGTGGACCAGGATGAGCTAATCCGCTGTCTCGACACTGGGAAAGTCAGTACTGCGGTCTTAGATGTGACATCGCCTGAACCCCTGCCGCAGGACAGTGCACTTTGGAGTCATCCAAATGTGCATATCACTTGCCACAGTAGCGCTTGGACCGATGGTCTTCGAGTGAGGCTGTTGGATCTCTTCGTGGACAACCTGCGTCGCTATGTCAGTGATGAACAGTTACTAAACGTCGTTGATTTCAAACGCGGGTATTAGTTCGACCAGAACGTAGTGGTCCAGTACTCATCGACTTGCCTTGCCTCTAAGGAACACCAAAGTCCAACGCAGCTTGGGCCACTGGAGCATAACTTCGTCGGTGAAGCGGGCACGGTCCGTGTTCGCGCAGTGCTTTGAGATGAATGGGACTTGGATACCCCTTGTGTCCATCAAAGCCGTAAACAGGGTACGTCTCATGCGCATCGACCATGATGCTGTCGCGGACAACTTTTGCCAGAATCGATGCTGCGGCGATCGATACCGACTTGTCATCACCCTTAACGATTGATGTACACCGATTGTGTAACCCGGGCACTGGGCTGCCATCTACGAGGACAGCATCGGGGACGATAGCCAGTGCAGCGATCGACCGGCGCATCGAAGCCCATGTCGCCTGAAGGATGTTGATTCTGTCAATCTCATCGACAGGGCCGATATCAACATGCCAGGCCAGCGCATTTTCCTTGATGACTTCCGCCAGTAATAAGCGCTTCCTTTCAGTTAGCTTTTTAGAATCCTTGATTTCGATGTTTGTGTAACCAGCTGGAAAGATGACCGCTGCGGTAACGACAGGGCCTGCCAACGGACCTCGACCCACCTCGTCCACACCTGCAACATTCCGCCATCCGTTGGCCTGACATTGCACCTCAAAGATAGTCATATCGTGTGTCATTGAATAAACTTCGTTCGTGAAAACGGGTAAATGACTGCATCGGCGCGGCCAATGATGCGCTCTATGGGAACGCTTCCCCAGCGGTGGCTATCGTGAGAGTCGTTCCGGTTGTCTCCAAGAACATAGACATGTCCGGGGGGAATGACATGGTCGACATCGATATAGTCAGGGTCTTCTCGAATGTAAAGCTCAGTGAGGACGGTTCCGTTACGTCGAACGTGCCCCGGAGTGATCTGCAGTTTTCTGTTCCTAGGGAGCAACTCACGCAGCTCTTGAATATCGATTTTTCTCTTTCCAGTCCAAAGTCCATCTTTTGTAAACAAGATAGGAGCACTTGATGAATCTATGAGATTCTTCTTCAGCAGAATCGCCCGGACATCCGTGTGGTTGAGGACGGTGCCATCCACATTCATACTGCCTGGTTCGATAGCGATGTGATCACCGGCAATTCCGATTACCCGTTTTATGAACTCTTGTTCTTTTTTGTCAGCAGCTACGGGAGCACGGAATACGACAACATCACCGTATTGAACAGGAGCTATGCGATAGACGATTCTGTTTACAATAATCCTGTCGTTGACATCGAGTGTTGGTTGCATCGAGCCTGTCGGAATATGGAAGGTGAGGACGATAAAGGGCCTGATGATTAGGAAAACGAGCGCCACCGCAATCTGAATCGTCTCGATGATTTCGGTGAGAACACGAAAAACGGCTGACCGATCTCCTTTCCAGGAGACACGGACAGCCGTGAGAAGGGCAAGTATTGAGACAACAACGGGCAACGGAAGTGTTGAAAGCTTGTCGGTTAAGGGCTCCACTTAACGTTGCGTTGCTCTCACGTACTTACTTGTCGGCGAAGCGACCGTTGCGGTCTTCCTTGATTCGAGCAGCCTTACCAACGCGATCACGCAGGAAGTAAAGCTTTGAACGTCGGACTGAACCGCGGCGGATGACTTCAATTCGGTCGATTCTAGGTGAGTGAACAAGGAATGTACGCTCAACACCAACACCGTTGGTGACCTTACGTACCAGAACGGTATCCCGAATTCCTTCGCCGCGACGTGCAAGAGCAACGCCTTCGAAGATCTGGATACGTTCCTTACCACCCTCAATAACCTTGGCGTAGACACGAACTGTGTCACCACCGCGGAAGCGAGGAACATCGGTGCGCTTTTGCGCATTTTCAATCGCACGAATAATGGTTTCGTTTGCCATAATACTAACTCCGTAAACCGACGGTTAAATCCGTTGGTCGGTTTCGGCCGTTCCCAAGAGGTCGACCCCAGCAATCATGCCGGTTGGGACATTGGAAGCGTCGCCACGACAATCTCTTGCCGCCTTAGTGAAGATTCTGTTCACCGGACAGGGGACCAAAGTCAGTTATGACTCTCCGAGCCTGTCAAAGGTGTCGATCCGCTTCCGGTCTTCCTTCGACAATGGCAACAACCTCTCCCAGAGATCTGGACGACGGGAGCGCGTGCGCACAAGCGCCTGCGTTCTCCGCCAATCTTCAATCTTGGCGTGGTGACCCGACAATAGAATATCAGGAACTTTGTGACCGCGAAAGTCTGCGGGACGTGTGAAATGCGGGTATTCCAATGTTCCTGCAGAGAACGACTCGTCCGCTGGACTATCATCGTTACCAAGTACACCGGGAATCAATCTGCAAACAGCATCGATGACAATCAGTGCCGCAGGTTCACCACCCGTCAGGACATAGTCTCCAACCGAAAGCTCACGGTCTATCCAGTGCTCACGAACCCGTTCATCAATGCCTTCGTAATGGCCACAAACGAGCGTGATTCCGTTTAGTTCGGAGAGCTCGGCAGCGATCGCTTGTGTCAGCGTTGATCCGGCTGGCGAAAGATATATGACAGGGGAGTCTTCTATGCCTGACTCTTTGGATGCTTCTATCGCAGCAACTAGAGGTTCGGTCTTCATCACCATCCCAGCGCCACCGCCAAATGGATAGTCATCAACCGTTTTGTGTTTGTTCGTCGAGTAATCCCGCGGGTTTATGACTTGGACATCGATAATCCCGGCGGCGATGCCTCGTCCGAGAATACTGTGGCTAACCGCTTGGAGAATGAACTCAGGAAACAGGGTTACTACGCGTACACAGAACCGTTTTGCAGGTGCTTCGTTAGAGCTCATCGACCCGGAGGCCTGGTACATCCCGAACGGTAATGACCTTTTTCGCAATGTCCACACTGAGGACGAACTGCTCAACGGCCGGGATCATAGCAACGTCTGTCTCGTAGACATCGTTGTTGTGGGCATTTACATGCACGGTATGCACGATTCCAAAGTCCCTGCCAGTGTCTGTGGTGACTGTACAGCCTTCTATATCGAAAGCGTAATACTCATCAGGCGGAAGGACAGGCAGCTCTTCTTTGAGTGCCCGCAACGTATATCCGTGAAGATGCTCGGCTTGGTTACGGTCGATGCCATTCAGCAACACCAGCCAGCTAGGGGGATGGTGCCGAACTGATGTGACAACTGCTGGAGCTTCAACTCCATCAGGAGAAACCAGCCTGAGCGACTTGAAGGACTTGATCAGAGGCATCCGGGCGAAGTGAGCCATGACTTTGACTTCGCCCCGTATACCAAAAGGCGCAGCGATTGTTCCAATAAGTACGGATGAACTATCCACTAGACGAAACTCGCTTCACGCCAACGAATAAAACCATGTGGTTTTTGCTATGCAAGAATTTCAACGTATACTTTACGCTTGTCTTTCATGGCAACTGCCTTGACAAGGGTGCGAATCGCATTGGCAATACGCCCTTGCTTTCCAATAACCTTTCCCAAGTCATCAGGTGAGACGCGAACTTCATACGTCGTCGAATCATCACCCGTAATCTCGGACACCTCTACGGCATCCGGATTATCTACCAGCTCTTTTACCAGAAATTCAACAGTCGATTTCAACGGTGGACCTTCTTTGACCGACTAAAGTTTAGCCTTCAGCCTTTGTCGTTGCTTCAATCAAACCGCTCTTCAAAAGGATGTGGTGGACCTTATCTGTCGGTTGAGCGCCAACTCCAAGCCAATAGCGCAGACGATCTTCTTTAAGTTCCACGACTGGAGCAACATCAGCTGCAACCATTGGATTGTAATAGCCGAGCTGTTCGATGAAGCGGCCATCACGCGCACGGCGGACATCTGCTGCAACGATGTGGTAGAACGGGCGCTTTTTGGCGCCATCACGGCGCAAACGAATCTTAACCATATGCTTTCCTAATTTCCCTCAAACCCAGTTTACGGCATTGGTAGCCGAAACATCGCCTAACGAACAAACGGAGGACGGATCCGTCCAGATGGACCTCCACCCTTACCCTTCTTAGCTGGACGCCGCTGACCTGGCATTCCAGGGAGAGCAGGCATTCCAGACAACCCGGGCATCTTACCACTTGAAAGACCTTTCATCAGGTTTCTCATCTGTTCAAATCGGTTCAATGCCATATTAACATCAGAAACAGGTACACCGGAGCCGCCTGCAATACGTTTGCGACGACTTCCGTTGATTATTTCAGGATTTTTTCGTTCCTTGGGGGTCATACTTCGGACGATGGCCTCAAACTTCGCCATCTCCTTTTCACCCGCACCAAAGTCAACATCCTTGAGCTGAGCACCAACCCCTGGAATCATTTTCAACAGCTGCTCGAGGGGACCCAGCTTTCGCATCTGCTGCATTTGCTCAAGGAAATCCTCAAAATCGAATTTGCCTTGCCGCAGCTTCTTCTCCATCTCGACGGCACGCTTCTCATCAACAGCAGCTTCCGCCTTCTCAATCAGCGAAAGAACATCACCCATGCCTAGAATACGCTGTGCGATTCGGTCCGGATGGAATGGCTCAAGGGCATCCATTTTCTCGCCGATTCCGGCAAGCTTGATCGGTTTCCCTGCAACGGCCCGCAGCGAAATCGCGGCACCACCACGCGTATCGCCATCGACCTTTGTGAGAACAAATCCAGTGACGTCAATGGCATCTGTGAACTGCATTGCTACATTCACGGCATCCTGGCCCGTCATCGCATCGACAACCAGAAGGGTCTCGTGCGGGGATGTCGCAGCGTGGATTGCTTTGAGCTCATCCATCAATGAGCCATCAACGTGCAACCGGCCGGCTGTGTCAAGAATGACGACATCGAGGCGCTTTTCTGTCGCAAAGGCAACCGCGTGCTTTGCAACATCCACTGGTCCCATTCCGGGCTGCGTGTAGACTGTCGCGCCGACCTGTCCACCGACGACCTGAAGCTGCTGGATTGCCGCCGGGCGCTGAATATCACACGCAGCCAGCATCACTTGCTTCCCCTGACCGATCAAGCGTTTGGCAAGCTTGCCGGCAAGCGTCGTCTTACCCGCACCCTGCAAACCGCAGAGCATCATCACCGTCATCGCACGCGACTGAATGTTCAGAGGGACTGCGACAGCGCCTTCAATCGACTCATCCGGGCCGATCCCTGACAGCGTACGGACAAGCTCATCGTGGACGAACTTGATGACCTGCTGACCGGGCTGAAGTCCATCCAAGACATCCGCGCCAAGCGCCTGCTCTTTTACCCGGCTGACAAAACTCTTGACGACCCTAAAGTTGACATCCGCTTCGAGCAACGCCGTGCGAACGATACGCATTGCTTCATCGATGTCCGCTTCAGTTAACTTTTGATTACCGCGCAGCTTAGCAAATGCTGTTTGCAGCTTTTCGGCGAGATTGTCAAACATGAGTCACCTTTGGTCTTCCAAACGCGAATTTTACCGTGAAGGGGATTGTTATGCGTTATTGTGGAGATATGCCGATGCTGATGACCTTTGGAGAGTTAATGTTGCGCATTTCGCCTGCCGGGGATGGCAGGTTGATCACCGCGACCGGTGCAGACCTCGCATTTGGAGGCGCTGAATGCAATGTTGCCGTAGCGGCATCCATGATGGGGAGCCACGCGCGCTATGTAACAGCGCTACCTGACAATTCCCTTGGAAAAGCCGCCATCATGAAGATAAGAGCTGCTGGTGTGGATACCGAACAAATAAAGTGTATCCCCGGCAGAATCGGAATCTATTTCGTTGAACCAGCAACAGGACTTCAACCAGCATCCGTCATTTATGACCGGGCAGGATCCGCAGTGACTAAATGGTCACCCTCGGATAGTGATTTCGACGCGATGCTGGAAAACGTGACGCATTTTCACTTTACGGGAATCACGATTGCAATCGGCGCCGAGGCCGCTGCAACCCTAGTCAAGGTGCTCGCAAAATGCAAGGAACGTGGAATTCACGTGTCGCTTGACGTTAATTACCGGATGAAACTCTGGTCTGCTGATGCTGCTGCGAGCGGGATCAGCCCGCTGGTTTGCTATGTGGACACATTGATTTGCAATGAAAACCATGCCCGGATGCTGTTTGGCTGTACGTCTGAAGCGGATATCGACAAGGCAAACGATTTACATCAGCGATTTCCCGGGCTTTCAAATGTCATTGTCAGCAGACGGCGCGCAGTGGATGAAACGCATGATGCGTGGAGTGTTGTAGCGTGTGATGGTAACGGTGAGACCTATCAAAGTGAGTGCCGGGTGATACCGATGGTCGAGAGGGTTGGCGGCGGGGATGCCTTTGCTGGCGCATTCTTTTCACAATGGATGAATGGAATGGCGATGGAGCATTGTCTAAACTTCGGCGCTGCCGCACTTGCTCTTAAACATGGTATCCGCGGCGACTTTTGCGCCTTTTCTCGCTCGGATGTCGAGCAGCTGCTATTTGCTGATTCAACATCGGGAGTCGTCCGGTAGAATAAATCCTAACGTAGTAGACGCACCTGAGTGGGGAATACATATCTATGACAAACAGGAAATGGGTCTCCGAAAACATTTTCACCGCTGGACTTGTCGCGATTGTGCGTTCGAAATCGGATGATTTTTGTTTTGAGGCTGTAGAGGCGCTCGGCGTGGGTGGCTGCAATATTGTCGAAGCAACGTTGACCACTCCTGGTGCATTAACGTTGGTTTCCAAAGTTCGTGAACAGCTTCCGAACATCACGATGGGCATCGGAAGCGTCCTGTCGGTTGATCATGTGTTGGCTGCCGTAGATGCGGGTGCTCAGTTTGTCGTCACGCCAATCTTGAATACCGCTGTGATCAAGGCCTGTAATGATGCCGATTTGCCGATTGTCTGCGGGGCATTCACACCGACAGAGGCACAGACCGCTCACGATGCTGGTGCCGATTTTGTAAAGCTGTTTCCCGCAGAGACACTTGGCGCTAAGTACATCAAGGCTTTACTTGCTCCCCTGCCGCACCTTAGGGTCATTCCGACTGGAGGCGTAGACATCACGACCATCCCGGAGCTGTTTGCCGCTGGGTGTGTAGCCGTTGCTGCAGGAAGCAATCTGGTCAGTGAAGCGCTTCTGTCCAGTCGCAATGCCGATGCCATAACCGCGAGGGCACAGTCCTACATTGATGCCGTTGCCAAGGCACGGTGCTCATAGTGGTTGATGCGCCCATCGCTGGAGTTCGTACTTACCGCCTTTCAGCGAGGCTCTGGGAACCTATCGGCACGCCTCACGGAAAGACGTACCGCAGAGAGTCGTTGCTTGTTGCGGTGGACACTGCGGATGGTCGTACAGGCTGGGGAGAGTGTGGCGGTTTTCCGGAAGCCGCTGAAGTACTGATCAAGGAACGCCTGGCACCAATCCTTTTTGGTCAGTGTGCGCTAAACCATGAGCGACTCTGGCAAGCGATGTGGCTTGCTGCTCAGCCACATGGCCGGCGTGGTGCCATGATGGGCGCAATCAGCGGACTTGACATGGCGATCTGGGACTTACGTGCAAGGACGTTAGGGATTCGTGCTGGTGACCTTTTTGGTGGCATCCACCGAGAGAAACTGCCTTGCGCTGCGATTGGCTTGTATTCAACCGATGGCCCAGAAGCAGAACGCATACCTCGCTTGGTTGACGAGGCTCGTGCATTGGTCGAAAACGGCTACCGGGCGATTGCTGTTCAGTTCGGCAGAAATCTCACACAGGACAAAGCACTCATTGTGGGACTGCGTAACGCGCTGCCGGAGACCGCATTCACTGCCGAAGCACATGGAGCCTATGACCTCCCGGAGGCGATTGCTATCGGTCGGCTTCTTGAAGAAAACCGCTTCTCCGTGTTCGAAGATCCAGTTCCTGCGGATATGCCGGATTTGTACACGCATTTGGCCGCCGCGGTCCGGATGCCCCTTGCAGCAGGACGTCTCCTCCAGACAAGAACCGAGTTTGAGAATCTTCTGCGTACGCGGTGTGTTCACGTTGCTCATGTTCATCTGGCATGGTGCGGTGGACCGACAGAAGCGCTTCGGATCCGCGCATTGGCATCCGCGCATGGCATCAATGTCTCCCCAATCGCAACGGGTAACGCAATCGGGGTCGCCGCTGCGATGCACTTTCTGGCAACCGATATCCGGCAACCGGGACGTACCGAGGCACCACCGCCACTTCTGCGCAGGGATGGCCTGAGAGACCCTCTGAGGGATCATCTCTCCGGAGGCATGCTACGTCTTGAGGATGGCCTGATGACGATTCCCAAGGGGCCCGGCTGGGGGATTGACCCAGACCTGGATGCCATCGAACGGCATATCGTAACCACGCAAAAGCTTACGCCGTCAACAATTCTTCCCTAGGTTTGTCCGGAGGCATTGGATCGCGAATCATCAAGCTGTCGTTGACGTCCGCATTGGTGCCTTCATGACCTGCCAGAGCAAACCATTCTGACGATTCGGTTCGTGCGGGTCACTTCGACAATGGAATCGTGGTCACCTACAATGCACACATGACGATGAATCAGCACATTCTCGATGTTCAAGCCAGCATCCAGAGCGACAGCAGAGCAATGGACCGCCTTGTGACGCTCTGCGACCGCTATGGGCATCGCCTGAGTGGTTCCGACTCCCTCGAGCGTGCACTCGATTGGCTCGAAAGAACGCTTCGTCAGGATGGCTTTGATTCCGTTACACGCCAACCCGTCATGGTTCCTCGATGGGAACGAGGCAAGGAATCGCTGGAGCTTGTAACCCCAAGACAGACGCCGCTTGCAATGCTTGGACTTGGCGGAAGTATCGGAACCAGCAACAGGGGACTTGTTGCGCCCGTTGTACCAGTGAGGGATTTCTCCGATCTTGCCGCAAAGGCTGACATGGTGCGTGGAAAAATCGTCTTGTTCAATGTTCCCTTTACGACCTACGGAGCCACCGTCCAATATCGGGCAAAAGGTGCAGTGGCTGCCGCTAAAGCTGGCGCCGTGGCAGCCATCGTACGCAGTGTAGGACCGAAGTCACTGCAAACACCGCATACAGGTGCGATGTCCTACGAGGATGATGTCGTCAAGATACCAACCTGTGCGGTGTCCATAGAGGGTGCCGAGCTGCTGCAACGTCTCTATGATTCCGGTGACAAACCGATGGTGCGTCTCAAAATGCAAGCTCATATGCGGCCGGATAGACGCTCATCCAATATCTGGGCAGATATTCGGGGCAGCAAGTATCCCGATGAAATTGTTGTCCTTGGAGGGCATATTGACAGCTGGGATGTTGGTCAAGGGGCGAACGATGATGCAGGTGGGTGTTGTGGTGCTAAAGGCGGTTCGTGAGGTTCATCGCTTGCTCGTAGAATCCGATAGTGGCGTCGGTAATCCACTGGCAGTCGGAATTACAACCAAGAACGAGAATAACTTTCGCGCGGTTGAGGCTGAGCTGAAGCCATTGCTACTAGATCGTCTTGGAGTTGCCGTTACGAATGGCGGGGGTGGGGCAGATGTGGGACCGACGGGCGCTCTTGGGTACCCTACAGCTGGCTTAAACACCGATACAACTGAATATTGGAATGTACATCACACACATGCCGATACCGTTGAGAAGATAAACCCAGTCGATTTCCGACGTTGTACTGCTTCGCTCGCAACGATTGCCATTTGGGCAAGCGAGTCTGACATTGCTATTTAGGGGTGAGAATATGGTAGTATCCGCCGGCATGAATCGACCCCTCAATATACTGCTTTCAAATGACGATGGTGTTCACGCACCTGGAATCTTGGCGATGCGCCGCTCACTAGCGGCCGCGGGCCACACAGTGACTGTTTGTGCGCCGGATCGCCCGCGTTCAGCAACCGGACACTCCATCACGCTACATAAGCCGCTACGATTGAAAGAGGTCGCTCTCCACGATGGTTCTCCTGCCTTTGCATGCAGCGGTATGCCTGCTGACTGCGTCCTTATGGGTGTCACACAGCTGATGAAAGGCAATCGGTTTGACTGCGTCGTGAGTGGCATCAACCACGGGCCAAACCTTGGCTGGGACACAACCTACTCTGGCACCGTTGCCGCAGCCATGGAAGGGGTTGTAAACGGTTTCCAAGCGGTTGCTGTGTCGTTGGCATCCTTTGATCCGGCACCACACTGGGAGACCGCCGGCGACTTCGTGGCTCAGGTCATCGTTCCACAGCTGATGGCAAATCCGTTGCCTGATGGCTGTCTACTCAATGTGAACGTGCCCAATCTTCCTGCAAGTGAGGTCTCTGCGGAGATAACCCGTCAGGGTGAGAGGCACTATGAAGATAAACATGAGGCACGTGTTGACCCACATGGCTCAGCCTACTTCTGGATTGGCGGGAAACCGGTAGACGTTGATCCTATCCCCGGCACGGATGTCTATGCCGTCAAGAATAACCGAATATCCGTTACGCCTCTGCATCTTGACCTTACGCGGCATGATGTTCTGTCACACCTCCGCGACTGGAATATCAACGAATAGTTGATTTGGACCGTTTGAATCCGACTGCGGCAAGTCCGGTGTTACTCGTCCAATAGGCTTCGATCACGGTTTCTGCGAATGTTGGAAAGTACGGATGGTCCTGCCAAAGTCCTGTGCGAACACTCTCCAGCAACGATGTGACCTGTGCAGATTCATGGTAGCGGTAGGCTTCATAAAGGAACGTTAATCGTTCGATTACATCGGGTGATGAAGCACCAGCGGAATGGTCGCACTTTGGAACAATCACATCGTAGAGGTGCATCAGGTCATCCGATACCAAAAGCGCTTTGAGAGTCATTTGATTACCTCACCGTCGCGATTCCAATGTGATTTGTCTCGCCATAGCGTACATGAACGGCAATTTTCTTGGCATCAGGTGATATGCAACAAACGAGTGGCAACAATGTGCCATCCTGCACTTCTGCGACTTCCCTGATCTTCCAGGTCAGAGTATCAAGCGCATAGACTGCTGTTTCCGAGCCGAATGCAATCAATCCGCCATCCTTGCTCCATGAAATGGCTGTTCGGATGCCACTCGGAATGAAAGTACGCTGCGTAATTTTCTGGGTCGCAATGTCTATCGTAAAGAGCTGAGGTGGATTGGTCTTGTGTTGCAAGAGCACCGCAAGCGTACTGCCATCCGGGGATGCCACCAGCCAGTGTCGCGGTTTCTTGACGATGCGCAAGTCTGTTTCGGCAAAGCGCGTCAATCGTCGCTGCGTAATGCCAGCCGGCGGCTTGATTCTGTTCGCATGATCAAAGGAGTGGCTCGATGCTAATGTCAGTGGACTGGCATCAACCATAAACACATCTGTCAACAGATCGCCCTGAATGACATTGTCTGCCATAAACGCAAGCTGTCTTGTCGAGCCCAACCAAGTCTCTTCGTAAGCACGGGTGATCTGTTCTGGACTGGATGGCAAATCAACGGTATCGGTGACGATAAACGAATGATACGTTCCGCTATGGTTGCGTGAATGTGTTGATGGCACATCTACAGTTCCGGGAATATGAACCGCGATATCTCTCACCTGTGGCGATTTAAGAGCATCGTTATAGGTAGATCGTAGCCAGTCGCCCTTTGGGTGCCAGATGTGCACGTGCGTCCCGCCACGGAGTGCGCCGGCAATCGGGCGTTCAGCAAGTTCCCGCGCATCCATTGGGTGAGAGGTGTAGGGCGTTGACCTTTGCCCAATCATCCCTTGGCGGTGTGTTGGACCATACGTCCAGTCTGATGTCGGATTTTCCGGTCCAGCGATGAACACGTAGCGATCATCAAATGGGTGTGTCGTAACGACTCCGCATCCAGCTCCATGTTTGGACAGGTAAACGCATTGCTCATCACCCGTTTGGACATCAAGCTGCATGATTCGGGTGCCATCAAAGATGTCGCCAAGCCGGTCAGACCGTGTGTCATACATCACATATCTGGAATCGGGTGTCCAGATATTGTTGTTTGTAAGAACACGGCCATCGTGGTTCTTTGTGATAATCCGAATCTTAGTGGCCATCCGTTACCTTTAGCCGAGTTTAGGCAGCTCAAACCCTTTACGGTTCTTACGCTTGTACGGAAGCTCATCCATGGCTTTCCGCACATTGGTAACCTTCTCGGTCGTCGTATCCCAGTGCAGGGTTTCACCGCTGAGGTAAGCGAGGTTTGCAAGGTGGCAAACGGTTGTCGTCTGGTGCATCGATGCAACATTTGAACGTGTGGTGCCACGGGTTTTCACCGAGTTGAGGAACTCGCGAACGTGTGTTCCCAGACCATTCATCGTTCCGCCCCAATCCTTTGGAGCCGGCTTTTCAACCGGCTTACCTTGTGCATCAAAGATGCTCCATCCGGCACGGTCGACAAGCAAACGACCTTCCGACCCGATGAACAGTGCACCGTGGTCGCGTCCGCCATCCACGCCGACGGCCTGATCGCCAACGTGCACTTCCCAGTCCATAATCCAGTTGTCGAAGTTATAAAGCGTCATGAGGGTATCCGGGGTTGTACGGTCATCCTCCGGCCCTACGTAGAACTTTCCACCAAGCGATGTGACCTTGGATGGCTGAACGAGGTTGTCTGATTTTGACATTCCGAGGAGGACGATGTCCATCATATGGACGCCCCAGTCGCCGACCATGCCACCGGCAAAATTGTAGTACCAGCGATGGTTGTAGTGCAGACGGTTTGATTGATAGGGAACCATCGCGGCAGGTCCTACCCAGAGGTCATAGTCGACATCCTTTGGAGGTTCAGATGGCGCTACTTTGCCAAGAACAGCAGCCTTGGGAGCTTGAATCTTCCATGCACGGCATACATTGATTTTGCCAAGCTTTCCGCTCCGGACATAGGTAACAGCATCGAGAAACTGCTGCTGACTTCGCTGCCATGTTCCAACTTGGACAATCCGCTTGTAGTGCGTGGCGAAGTCAACCATCTGGCGACCTTCCATGATGTTGTGGGAGATAGGCTTCTCACAAAAGACATCTTTGCCGTTCATACAAGCCGCAATCATCGGAAGAGCGTGCCAGTGGTCAGGTGTTCCCACGATGACGACATCGACATCCTTGCGGGTCACAACGTTGCGATAGTCCTTGATTTCTGCAGGTCGCACATCGTAGCGGTCTTCGGCCATATCGGCGGCTTCACGCATACGGTTCGCATCCGGATCACAAACCACGGTTACCAATGTGTCTGGCTGCTGCATAAAGACGCGGAGGTTTGCTTTACCCTGTCCACCACATCCGATGAGGGCAACGCGAATCTTTTCCTGCGGATCTACGACAGCGATACCAGGTGCAGAGCCTGGAAGCACAGCACCGTAGTCGTGCGCAGCCGACCCAAACGACTTGCCAAACCCAGGTTTGACAATCGTTGTTCCAACGAGACCTGCGGCTGCGAGCCCAAGAATATTTCTACGAGATACGGATGTTTCCAATGATTTTTCCTTTCGAAAATAGTATGTCAGTGATGCCACCATGACCATTAATGCCGACCTAATGATAATTGCTCTTGAAAGGTACAAAGGTAGGTCTAGGGTTAATGTTTGATGATTGGAGGACCTTTGTAGGTACGTCTTTGAACCGTAAACCAAAGCGTCGTTAATAGGACAAGGGTTGCAATCAAGACGGTCAGCGCCCATTGGTTAGGTGGTTGTATACCAATGTAGATAATCAATCCCAATGCCAGTGCTACGATGCCCGAGAGAATCTTAAACGGGACAGTCCCAATATTCCATTTTCCTGGGTGAGGCCACTTTTCACCACCTAATGCGATACCACCCAGAATGACAGGAATCGCGTACGTTAGGAAAAGGAAGATGACTGTACACGACACGACAACCGCGTAAACGGAAACCCCCTTGATGGTAGTTAAGGTTGCCATCGCCATAAAGATTGATGTGACAAGCGCGGTTGCCCAGATGGCAGGTTCTGGAGCCTTCGTGGATGTGTTCACAGAGGCCAGTAACTTACTAAATGGCAAGCCACCATCGCGAGCGAATGCAAACGTCATTCGGCTAGTGCTGGTTACTGTGGCCATTCCACACAGTATTTGACACACGAAAATCGACACCAAAATTGGATATCGAATGATATCTGGAAGTCGTTTTTCAAGTACCCAGAAGAAGACATTCCAGCCTTGATGTGCTGCTTCCTTCATGTCTGGAATGGCTAAGATGACCGAGGACAAAATCACCCAACCGGCGAGGAAAGCCCAAAATACGCTTTTCACGATAGCGCGAGGGACGGTTGCCGTTGCGTTTTTTGTTTCTTCACTTGTGTGAGCGCTCCCGTCATAACCAGTAACGGTGTACATCGGCAGAAGCAGTCCTAATAGGAATGGCCACTGTCCACCGACTCTGGGCCAAACATCGCCTCCTGCTGCCCCAGTGTAATTTGTGAACTCCCACAGCCGCTCGATGTGAAGAGGACCTGACATTAACAATAGAGCTAAGCTGGCTACCACTGTCGTTACCAAAAGCAAATAACCAGTGA
>JBEEMN010000011.1:0-12941 GCA_041192625.1 Armatimonadota bacterium | reverse complement strand
CTTCGCAGGTGAGAGCGACTCGATGATGAACTGGCGTTGATCAGGGGACCAGCGAACAATGTCCACCTTTTCGTTGCGGAGCTCATCCACAACCGCCTGCACACGCTGGCCACGGTGGCCAACACAGGAACCTACTGGGTCGTAGCGGTCATCCTTTGCCGCAACGGCAATCTTTGAACGCTGACCTGGGTCACGGGCTACGGACTTGATAATGACGTGGCCAGACTCGATTTCAGGGACTTCGAGTTCGAAGAGACGTCGGAGGAGGGATGGGTGAGAGCGCGAGACAATAATCTGAGGTCCACGTGGGCCCTTGCCAGCCTTGCGAACATCCACCACGAAGAACTTCATGCGGTCATGGAAGCGGTATTGCTCACCACGGGTCTGCTCGAGACCTGGGAGGTAAGCTTCCATTTTGCCAAGCTGGTTTCCAAGCTGGACCACGAGGTCGCCGCGGTCACGACGGGAAATCGTACCCGAAATGACATCGCCAACTCGGTCTACATACTCATCATAGACCTTGTTGCGCTCGGCTTCTCGGATCTCTTGCATGAGGACCTGACGGGCCACCTGGGACGCGATGCGTCCGCCCATGCGGTCAACTTCACGATCTGTGAGCACAACGGGCACTCGGTCGCCATAAGTCGCCTTCGGGGAAATCTCCCGGGCATCCGCAAGCGAAATCTGAGTATGCGGATTATCGACATACTCGGAGACGCGCGAAACGCGGCTAATACGGAATGGGGAACCGCCCTTGCTGGAGGTTTGCTCGACCTTGAGAGTGACTTGGTCATCCTCGATGTTCAAGCTACGCTCATAGGCTTTCGCCAGCGCAACCTCGAGGCAGCGGAGGAGGGAATCAAATGGGATTTCCTTCTCTCGCTCAATCAACTTCAGGGCTTCATAAAATTCTGCATTCATCTTCTATTTCCGCCAATCCAGCATCAATAAAAAAAGCGGGCCAAACGGCTCGCTTCACATTCGCGCTTCCGCGGTTGTGAACTATTCAATCATCACAACCGGTTGGAGTATATCGCCCGCCATTTAGGGCGTGCAATGCGAGGTTCGGTATCTGAAAACCGCCGCTGATGAATCACACATCACTTTGCGGCAATCTCCATCAAGATGTTGGTGATGCGGATATCGGCATCGAGGATGGCATTCCCTGTCGCTGCCTCAGCCATTTGTTCGATGCAGCCGGGTGTGTCCAAAATCGTACGGATGGCTTTGATCAGAGCATCGCCAGTACACGTACTCTGCCGCACGATGACCGCTGCCCCGAGCTCGACGCTTCGCTCTGCATTGCGAAGCTGCTCATTGCGGCTACTTGGTTCAAGCGGAACGAAAATCATCGGCTTACCAAGAATGAGCGCCTCGTTAACCGTTCCTGCGCCGGCCCGGGCAATCACAAGCTGGGCGACGGACCACGCATCCGCCATGGAGTCGACATCGAGGAATGCACTTAACAACCACCGGTCACGGATAGCATCCGGGAGAGATTCCCGCTGAGCTGTCAGTGATTCGATGCCTTGTTTGCCACATTGGTGGATGACGAAGTGGGTCTTGGTGATTTCACTGATGGCATCTGAGATGGCCGTGTTAATCACCCGCGCTCCCTGTGCACCTCCCGTTATCAAGAGTACGGGTGTGTCCACCGGGATTCCAAAGCGCACTGCTGCACCTTCAGGGCTTCCGCTAAGCGTCTCCCTTCGAATGGGGTTTCCTGTCAGGACGGCCCCTGCCCGTGCCCGGAGAGGGAGGTCATCGCGGGCGATGTCAAAGGACAGCGCAACTGTGTGTGCGATCGCGCAGCAGATGCGGTTCGCGAGGCCGATGGTGGTGGTTTGTTCGTGAATAACGAGGGGGATGCGTAGCAGCCAAGCGGCGATACTCGCTGGCACCGCGACGTAGCCGCCAGTTGAAAGGATGACATCGGGTTTGTAGGCGCGGAGGATGCGATACGCATCGATGAGGCCCTTTGGAACCGCGAACATATCGCGAAAATTTGCGATGGTCAGCATACCGAGAAGCCCTCTGGATGACCTCCGCAGCTTTCCTGTTGCAATGGATTTATACGCGATACCGCGTTTTGGCACGATTTCCGCTTCCAGACCTGTGGTGGATCCGATGAAGAGGATATCCACGCTGGAGTCGCGACGCTTGATGGCATCCACAACGGCAAGTGCCGGAACCAGGTGCCCCCCTGTGCCGCCTCCCGTTATTACGAACTTCATAGGAATTTGCTCATATGGACACGACAGAGTATGGTATAAAGTTAACTATGGTGAAATCGCGCGAATCGCGCTACTTGAACAAGACATCTGGCGATATTCTTCGCGCTATTCTGTCATTGGTTGGCCCGGATGGCACTGCAAGTATGTCAGATATTGCCCGTCGTAACAATACCAGTCGCGCATTTGTTACAAAAATGCTCAAATCTTTGTCTGATGAAGGCATGGTTGACTATGTTGCGTACCGCGGCGTCGGTCTGACACCCGATGGCCTTCGTGTTGCAAATGAGCTTGCCCGGCACCATCGGCTGCTCGAAGTCTTCCTGATCGATACCCTTGGATTCTCATCCGAGGCCGCACATGAAGAAGCCGAGCGCCTTGAGCATGTCATTTCGGAAGAGTTCGAAGAACGCCTCGCAGCATTCTTGAATCACCCGACACACTGCCCACACGGTCAGCCTATTCCTGGCTCAGATTCCGTCGGCATTGCACGCAATGTCAGCCCCGGAGAGGCGTATTGACCCTTCCTGCCAATAAGGTCAGCATCATCCTCGCCAACTGGCGAGAGGAAATAGTGGTCGCAAAGGTCTATGATGCCCTTGCGGCTGCCGAACCAGATGCGAACCGTAAGGATCTCCTCCAGCGGATGGCGGAGAGTGAGTATGAACACGCCAGGCTGTGGGAAGAACGGTTACGAGACCTCGGGGTAGATGTCGATAAGCGCACGATTGAGGCACCTTTGCGGAAGCAGATGCGCCTCCTGCGCATGTTCGGCCCCGATGCCATGATTCGGCGAATCGAACACGAAGAACGACATCACGTCGCTGAATATCAAGACCAAATCGCCCGTCTCGGCGATGAAGCATCCACTAAAATTCTTGAGCTGGTCATCCCCGATGAGGAAGTCCACGCACAAAAACTACACATCATGGCCCATCAGGCCGAAACCGGACCACGCTCACGCCTCGACACCCTCCTCGCCCGCGAAAAGTGGCATGCCCACGGAACGGCGAGCTGGATTGGGGATGCGATTTATGGCGTCAACGATGGCCTTGGTGCCGTCTTTGGCATCGTCTCCGCAGTTGCCGGAGCGACTAGTGCATCTCCAAAATTTGTACTCATCGCCGGTCTTGCCGGCATGATTGGCTCCGCTTTTTCAATGGGCAGCTCGGCATTCCTCGCGGCTAAGAGTGAGCGGGATGTCCATGAGTCTGAGATTGAGCGCGAGCGGATGGAAATCGAGACGGATCCTGAGCATGAGCGGGAAGAGCTCGAGCTGATGTATCAGCTCAAAGGTTTTACGGAGCCTGAGGCTAAGAAGCTTGTTGAGAGATTGACATCCAATAAAGATGTTTTCCTACAGACAATGGTTCGTGAAGAGCTTGGCATTAACGAAGATCGCTTTCCAAACCCGTGGACATCGTCTGGTGTGGCCGGTGTTTCAACCGCGATCGGGGCCTTCCTGCCAATCATTCCGTTTTTCTATTCATCCGGGATGCCCGCTGTCTGGCAGTCGCTCGTTATCAGCGTGGTGGCACACTTTGCCGTTGGGGCATCTAAGACATTTGTTACCGGTCGTTCTTGGGTGAAGCAAGGGCTTGAGATGACCTTTGTCGGCATGGTTGGCGGCGCTCTTGCTTATGGTTTTGGATTACTTCTTGGGACGCACGGGGGGCTTGGAGACTAAATGCAGCCTCGTGATGAGTCCTTGCCGGAAGCGTTTCGTACGGTCCAGATTCCAAGACGCTCAAGTTTGATGCGTAAGGTTTTGGCCTATATGGGGCCAGGATTCCTGATCAGTGTCGGATACATGGACCCGGGTAACTGGGCGACTGACCTCGAAGGGGGAGCCCGCTATGGCTATCGCCTGCTTTGGGTCGTGCTCCTTTCGAACTTGATGGCGATTCTGTTGCAGACACTCTGTGTACGTCTGGGGCTTGCTACTGGTCAAGACCTCGCACAGGCCTGCCGACAGCATTTCCGCAAACCAGCCGCGATTGCGCTGTGGATACTGTGTGAAATTGCTATTGTCGCCTGTGACCTAGCAGAAGTGATTGGTTCTGCAATCGCCTTACAGCTCCTCTTCGGCATCCCGCTCATCGCCGGCGTAGCAATTACAACATTCGATGTTCTCATCCTGCTCGGGTTGTCGAAGTTTGGCTTCCGGAAGCTGGAAGCGATTGTCATCACGCTTGTTGCGACTGTTGCCGGCTGCTTTATGCTGCAGACATTCCTTGCGAAGCCTGACATGGCGATGGTCGCAAAGGGGATGCTGATCCCATCACTCCCGGATGCAGAAGCAATCGTCATCAGCCTCGGCATCATTGGCGCGACCGTGATGCCACATAACCTCTATCTCCACTCATCCATTGTGCAAACGCGAGCGCATGAGCGTACAGCCAAGGGAATTCGAGAGGCGATCCGCTTCAACACCTGGGATACGATCGGTGCACTCGGCGCTGCTTTCTTTGTCAATGCAGCGATTCTGGTGCTTGCTGGAACCGTATTTGATGGCCGTATGGACGAGGTTCGTGAGCTTGGGGATGCGCAAAAACTCCTGAAGCCAATCCTCGGCGGTGTGGCATCCACCGCATTTGCGATTGCGCTGCTCGCCGCTGGACAGTCATCCACCATCACCGGAACACTCGCCGGTCAGATTGTGATGGAAGGTTTTCTCAACTGGAAAGTCGCCCCGCATGTTCGGCGAATCGTTACGCGGCTGCTGGCCGTTGTACCTGCGATGGTCATCATCCTGATATTCGGCGGCAATGATACAACGCGCATTCTGACATGGTCGCAGGTGGCACTGAGCCTTCAGCTGCCGTTTGCCATCGTGCCATTGATTGTCTTCACAAGCAGCCGCAGGCTGATGCGGGACTTTGTGAACCCGCTGTGGATGACCGTTTTAAGTGTTCTCGCCGCATCGGTAATCATCGGGCTCAACCTCTACCTTGTCTGGGAACGCCTTGGTCCGACGATCCTGGTTTGCATCATCGGTGCATGTGCAGCATTTGCAACCTGGGTGCGGTTCGGATACAAGGAACGCGGCAAGGCGTAACGCAGATGAACTGTACGGGGTTATCACAGGAAGCGATTCTGGATCGCTTGAAAGAAAGTGGATGTCGTATCACGGCACCCCGCAAGGCATTGGTTGCATCCTTGGCGGAATCCCATACACCACAGTCTGTCATCGAGCTGCATGCCGCGGCGAATAAGCGTATCGGAACGCCTACCGACCCGGAACCTGTCAATCTTGTCACGGCCTATCGCTTTGTCAATCTCCTTGAGACACAGGGACTTGCAAGGCGAATCGATTTTGCCCAAGGGTATGCGCGTTACGAGCCAACGCATCCGGATGATGCACATCACCATCACCATATTGTCTGTGACGCGTGCGGCAAGGTTGAGCCCTTTGATGACTGTGATGTGGATGAGCTGAGTGCGCGCATCGAGGCGCGGTCTGGGTTTGTCGTCATGCGACACCAGCTGGAGCTTTACGGTAAATGTGCTGATTGCTCAAGAGAGCCATAATCCGTATAGTCGTATTATCACCATCTATTGCAATTGATTTGCGTCTTCGGTAGACTCGGTCATCATGCGATACGACCTGCTATCAGGACTCCGTAAGTGGCGCCTTATTGGTGCCCTTGCGATGATGCTTGTCGCAATCACATCCGTTTCGACGACAGTCCACGCGCTACAACATGTTGTCTGTGCAACTGCATCCACAATCAATCCAGGCGACTCCGAAGCTTGTGGACTGTGTAACGTTGAAACTTCTGCGGTGCCCCCGATTGAGCTTTCTGTCGATGTGGTGCTTTCCGCGCTTCTGGGGTTTCCAACTCCCACATTGGATGTCTGTAAGTCTCCACGCGATACATATTTCTCTTACACACTGCGTGGTCCACCTGTAGCTGCATAGCCTCTTTACATCTATGCCTGTCAGCCGCGTGTGAATTCATCTTGCGTTGTTGACACTGTCCCTACATCCCGGTGGAAATCATGTCCAATAAACGTGCCTTTACGCTCATTGAGCTCCTCGTCGTCATCGCTATCATCGCTATCCTCGCTGCGATCCTCTTCCCAGTCTTTGCCCAAGCCCGTGAAAAAGCGCGCCAGACATCGTGTCTGTCCAATGTCCGCCAGTTAGGCCTCGCGATGATGATGTATTCGCAGGACTACGATGAGCTGTCGGTTACCTGCGAGCATGATGTCGAAGATATCGCTGAGCTCTACGCCTGGTTTCAGCCATTGTTCCCGTACCTCAAAACCCGTGATGTGCTGCGCTGCCCATCCATTGGAACGGCAAACCCGCAGTTTTATTTCGCTGATGTCCTTACAAATGCAAACTGGCCTGCTGTCCGCACGGACTATTCCATCAATGGTTACTTTGCGCACCACGTCGCGTTCGCAACGTTCAGCAGCCCTGCAGAGCAGATTATGATTGCGGAGCGCCCAACCTACTTTGGCGCGTTTGACTACCATCCATGGTCTGAGTCGGATGATCCGAACGAGTGGGAAGCTGGCTTCCTCGATGGCTCGGGACTTTGGCCAGATGGAACCGTGAATCCACAAAACCAGGGTCGCCACAGTGGTGGCAGTAATAATGTGTTCGCAGATGGCCATACAAAGTGGCATCGCTTCTCACAAACCCTGCTCCGCGGTGTTCCTGGAGCTGGACCTGCTGGGATGCACAACCGGGACAACCTAGGCCCAGGCGACTAGAATCCAGATGACTAGCCTCCCAGCGATGATGCCGGAGGCTAGTTTGTTTTCCGCCTCATCCACAACCTGATCATCTGACAGCTACACTCCCGTTCGACGCTTTTCCCGATAGCTCATCCGGAGGAGAACTTCTTCATGTCACATGTCCTTCGCCGTGCGCTGCGCGCACTGCTGGCTACGCTTTGCCTTGCGTCATCCACATTTACCTTCGCCCACCAGCTACAAGTCGAGCCGGTGGCCATCAAGATTCGGCCGCAGAGTAGCTTTTACACGCTTGAGTTCACCGGAAATGTTCAGGACATCACGCAAATCCCGGATGTCACCAAGGATATCCAGTGCGTCCAGGGGAATTCGTTCACTCCGGCGGCATCGAAGGCACTTGAGGCCTATATCAATCAGCGGTTTCAAATCGGTGATGATGGAACTCCCATCCCAGGTGAGATTCAGCTGATCGAACACGAGGCTGGTCTCGATCCCACAAAGGCCCGCTTCAAGCTTCTTATTCGCTATGCGCGTACTGCAGGCGGAGAAGCGAGGCCGCTGCAGATTGCATCCACTTTGTTTGATTATCTGCCAAATGCCATCGCAACAATCAATATCGCCGGCTTTCAGCGTAACCTCAAGCCTGGTGAGAGCACAACGGTGGATGCAAGCAACCTCGCGTCAAACCTTCTGCGCAATGTCATCGACTTTCTGTGGCTCGGAGCCATCCATATCTGGGAGGGCGTCGATCACCTCCTGTTTATCTTTGGTTTGCTGCTTGTTGCTCCGAACCTCAAGATGCTGATCAAAGTCCTGACGGGCTTTACGATTGCGCACTCGATCACGCTGATTCTTTCCGCACTGCAAATCGTTAGCGTCCCGGGTAAGTTTGTGGACCCGCTGGTCGCTGTGTCGATTATCTTTGTCGGTGTCGAAAACATCGTCTCGAAGAAACACGATAAACGCTTCTGGATTGCGGCAGGCTTTGGACTGATTCACGGCTTTGCCTTTGCCGGCAACCTCCGTGCGGCGGGTCTCCCAGAGGGTAACGCGCTGTTTTGGAGCCTCCTGTCCTTCAATGTTGGCGTTGAGCTGGCGCAGCTGAGCGTCTGTCTTGGTGCGTGGCCGATTCTCAAGTACCTCGAGAAGTCGATGGAAAAGGGAGCCAAGCGCGGCGGAATCGCGTATCCGGCGATTGTCCGCTTTGCGAGTGGTGGCATTGCAGCGATGGGCCTCTGGCTGTTCATCAAGCTCTTTGTCGCAGCAGAATAACCGCCTTGTTGTAGGATGAACCATGCCCTCATCCGCTTTTGTGGTTAACTCTGCCCTCATTTGGCGGTGGCTGGCATTTGCCGTCGCCGCCATTGTCTTGTTCATGGGGGCATTGACTTTTCTCTGGTGGTCGCTATTTTCTGGTATCCGTTATGACAACATCGCCCTTGCGCTCCTGATCGGCTCTCTATGTTTCTGCCTTCCGGCTACACTTGCCGCCGTGGCACCCGCGGGGCGAGGCTGGGTTGCGTGGATTTCGTTTTGTCTGGTGTGTGCGGCGGCAATGTTTGGGATGAGTCCGCCATCCGTGACATTCGTGGTTTCCGCAATGGTTGGTGGGGGCTGTGCGATTCTGTTGGCATCGATAAAGCAGCTACCTTTCGGGCATTCGCTTAGCCGTGGCAAGCTCTTGGCCATCGGGGCGGCGGTCGTCAATATCATCGCGCTTGGCAGCGGTCTGTTGCGCTTCATGGATATCCCGGCGTTTACGGATCCGCTCCCGGGTGACATTGTAGAAATGCTTCCCAAGGGCGCGGGGCAGCCTACAAAAGTGAATGTTTACGAGCTGGGTGGCTTTCTCGACTCTGCGTACCTGGTCCGTATAGATGCCCCTCCAGCGACCCTTGCAGCGCTAGGTCGCAAGATAGGCAAGTCAACTACTAAGTCTCCGGGTGCGTTGTTCTTTAGCTTCGCGCCGTATTGGTGGCCAAAATCGATGCCAGCAGGTGGCAAGGTTTACCGCACGGTGGATCAGGCATTCACGACGTACCCAGGGGATGGGGAGTTCTTAACAATGCTTGTGGATCCATCCGGGAGCCGGGCATGGATCCATGTCTTTCATGGGTTCTAAGCTGAACTAGTGGGAGTCGGGCACATCCACTGCAGCGCCATCATCCGTAACGGGAATGCCCGCTGAACCATCCACCATCGCTGTTTCATCGATAGTCGGACCAGCGGCGGGACCGCGACGGACGGCATCCACTGCACCGGCGACGACCAACAATCCGAACACTGGCCAGAAGACAGCCTCTGGCATGGATGGCAGGTGTTGATGCTGCGATAGCCCAAACAGGTGGAGCGCTTCAAAGCCAAGCTTTACGCCTGCCCAGCCGACCAAGAGATAGGCGACATTGTCGAGCGATGGGTACTTCTTGACGAGGCCAATCAGGATTTGGGCGGTTACGCGTAGCAGGAGCATCCCGAGGAAGCCACCGAGGTACACAATCCAGATCTTGGAACGGTTCGGGACAAGGGCTACGGCTACGAGAATCGAGTCGATGGCAAAGAACAGGTCAGTGATTGCAATTTGGACAATGGTGATTCCAAAGCCCTTGTGGGATTCCATTTCCTGAACGTCATCCGGGAGGCCGCCTTCGCCCTTTGCTTTGCTGATGAAGTGCTTAATGGTGAGGAAGAGCAGGTAGCAGGCGCCGAGGCCGCAGACCCACCAGAGGCCGATTAGGTAGCTGGCGAGGCCAATTCCGATGGAGCGTAGGGCAAACGCCATCGCGAGGCCAATCCACAGTGCCTTTTGTTGTTGCTTGGGGCCAAGGTGGCGTACAAGCAGAGCGATTACCAGTGCATTGTCTGCTGAAAGAAGTCCTTCAAGAAAGACAAGGGAGGTGATTGAGAGCAAATCAGAAGGCGCAAAAGTCATAACGAGTCCGTATATCGTACCACTGTAAGGTCACACTGCTGGGGTACGATAGCAGACATGAGACACCAATTGACCCGACGCACTGTCCTGCAGCTGGCAGCATCGATGCCATTGATTGCGGCAGGTTCCTTGCTCTCCGGATGTCCACAGCGGACCCAGTATACAAGTCCTAAGGGCATTGATAAGGGAACATCCGGTGGTATTGGAAATACCCGTCCAAAGCCGACCAAGGTTGGCTTGGTCACCGATATCGCTGGTGTGAATGATAAGTCATTCAATGCGATGGCAGCGCTGGGTCTCGAGCGTGTCCGGACCGAGCTCAAACTCCCGGTCAAAGTCATCGAGAGCCGACAAAATGCGGACTATGTCAACAACCTTTCTCAGCTCGCGCGGGCGGGTTATGAAGTTGTCTTTGCGGTTGGCTTCCTGATGCGCCAAGCGATTAACGATGTCGCAGCACGCTTCCCAGAAACGACATTCATTATCATCGATGCCGAGTCGCCATCCCTGTCGAACTGCGCCGGCATCCAGTACCGCGAAGAGGAAGGCTGCTTCCTGGTTGGCTACCTCGGTGCATTAATGTCAACAACCGGCGTTCTTGGGTTTATTGGTGGCCTGGATGTCCCACTCATCAAAAAATTTGAAGTTTCCTATCAGGCTGGGGCCATTCATGCGCGCAAGGATGTTGAAATCCGCGTTGGGTATGCGGGTAGCTTTGATGACCCACAAAAGGGTCAGGAAATCGCAAAGCTGCAGCTGTCCACAAAGGCTGATGTCATTTTCCATGCCGCGGGGAAGACGGGTATTGGGGTTATCAAGGCGATTGCAGCATCCCCGAAGGGAAGCTATGCGATCGGAACGGACCGCAATCAGGATGGCGATGCGCCGGGGCGTGTCCTAACAAGCCTGGTCAAGCGTGTGGACCTTGCGGTGTTTGAGTCTGTGGATGCATTGGTCAAGGGAACGTTCACACCGGGGTCGATTACAAAGGGGCTCAAAGAGAAGTGGATTGACCTGACTGACTTTGCCTACACCAAGGATGCGATCGGCCCTGAGCGCCTTGCTAAGCTTGAGGTGGTTCGCAAGGAAATCCTGGATGGAACCATCCGGCCTCCGATGACACAGGTGCAGTTCGATGCCTACGTAAAGGCGGCGGAGAAGTCCTAATCGATTCGTGATGCGGTTGGATTCAGCGGGGGATGGGGGCTTTTGCGGCATCTATCCCCTGAAGTGTTTGTAGACCCCGGTAGGGTGCCAGTCGGCAAGGGATGCAACGACGAGCGCGCTGTTGGTGAATGTCATATGCGCCGTCATCGGGTTTGGGCAGACAACACAGTCACACCCTGCCGCTTCCGCGGCGAGCGCACCATTTAGAGAATCTTCGATCACCAGTGCCTCCGATGGGCTGACGCCGAGGAATTCGCACGCTTTTTCAAAGATGTCGGGATGTGGTTTCCGCCGACCAGAACCTACATCGTCGCGTGTTGCAAACACGTCGAAGTGTGTTTTGATGCCAAGGCGTTCCGTATGGGTATCGACCCAGACACGGGGAGAGCTGCTTGCAACTGCCAGTCGTATTCCAGATGTGGTGGCGTGGGCCAGCCAGTCGCGAACACCATCCCGGCAGTCGAGAGCGTGCAGCATCTCATGGAAAATGCGCCGTTGCTCAGCCCTGATTTCCTCATAGAGGTCCGATGCACCGATTGCTTCGGAGAGGTAAAAGGCGGGTTCAAAGACTGTTTGGTCGTAGCCTTTTCCAACCGCAGCATGGAATGCATCGATGGGAAATTCAATTCCATGATGTGTGTAGATTGCCTGCCAGGATGCGCATTCAGGCGTCTCGGTGTCCAGGGTGGTGCCATCAAAGTCGAAGAGGATTGCTTTATACATAGAGAGTTACTTCTTATTATCACAGCAGGGTGAATGCTTGTGACAGGAGGACTTAACAAGTTTTAGAATGAGTGAAGATCTCATTCTTGCCTTGTTTTCCACAGTTAGTACCCACCTCTACGGACCGGCATGAAGAGTCGTGACTCTGCGTACTAGGGCTAGTACGCCCCTTGGAGCACAGTTCTTGTCGGTTTGGTCAGCGCTGGGTAGGAGCTGTACGTCACATTTTCCGTTGACAAATTCCACATCCAAATTCTCGCATCTCGCTCATTTTCAATAGTTACAACCCACCTTTACCGACCTACAATAGAAATGGTTATAACGACGCGCCAGCGCTGGTGCGCCCCTTGGAGCACAACATGAGTCAATCTGTAGGAATCGGAATCATCGGATGCGGATCAATTGGAATCCGTGGAGCCCTGGACCACTTCGTCCTTGAGGACATGAAGGGCATCGCACATGTCGCTGCATGCTGTGACCCAGTGGATGGCCGTGCCGATGCAGCCGCTGCAAAATACGGCGTTCCAAACGCCTACCGTACTGAAGATGAAGTCTTTGCTGATCCATCCGTCGATGCCGTTATCATTTGTTCGCCGATTGGCCTGCACTACGATCAGGGCGTTAAGGCGATCGAGGCCGGCAAGCATATCCACTTCAACAAAACCATGACGGTGACCAGCGGCGAAGCAACTGACCTCATCGCACGTGCCGCCGCCAAGGGTGTCAATATCGTCGCATCCCCTGGACAAATGCTCCGGCCTACCAACCACAAAATTCGCGAAGCCATCCTGTCCGGCCAGCTTGGTAAGCTCAGCTGGGCTGTCGCAGGTGCTGCATTTGGTAGCTACCACGAAGGCGAGTCCGTGCGTACGGGAGATAGCCCACTCACCAACATCAACCCATCCTGGTATTGGCGCAAGCCAGGCGGCGGTCCTCTCTACGATATGACCGTCTACGCCCTTCATTCGCTTACCGGCGTCCTCGGGCCGGTGAAGCGCGTGACCGCGATGAGCGGAGTTGGTATCAAACAGCGTGAATTCAAGGGTGAAATGTACGACTGTGATGCAGATGACAACACGGTTATCCTCGCTGACTTTGGTGACAATGTCTTCTCATTCATCCATGGAACCTTTGCTGGAATGGTCTCTGAATTTGGACAGCCAAGCTACTTTGGCGAAAAGGGC
>JBEEMN010000010.1:0-13289 GCA_041192625.1 Armatimonadota bacterium | reverse complement strand
TGGCGTTTTGGTGATGTCCTTGAACGGCACTGCATCCCCGATGCTGCTCGCTGGTTGTGCATAGAGCTCCCACGGTTCCGTGACAACGGCTGCGGACGCATAGCGGGCCTTTTGTCCATCCAGCCAAGCTGCGTAGCCACCGGCAAGCTTCGCACGTGTGGCGTCGATATCCGATGTCAGCGTGCGCAACACGGGATTCAAGTCGGTGTCCGTCTTGATATCGCCTGTGACGACTCCAATCGCATCGAGGAGCTGCTCCGCCGACAGGAGGCGTGGCTTTGCGTGTGAGAAGAGAGCATCATCGTTTTTGTTGAAGGCATCGGTGATGTTGCTTCGCTGGTAGGTTTGTGAGTTACAGATCAGCCGGATGATGTCTTTGCGATCATAGCCATTTGTCTCGAGGCGCTTTGTCAGCATGTCAAGGAGAGCGGCGTTACTCGGCGGGTTGGATGCCCGGAAGTCATCCACGGGGTCAACAATGCCGCGTCCGAACAGCTCAGCCCAGATACGGTTGACTTCGGTACGCGCAAAGAGTGGGTTTGCCGGGGATGCCAGCCAGTTCGCAAATGTCTGCCGGCGGTTCGCGGGTTCAACACCCTTTTGCGCACCGTAGGGAGGCATGATCCGCTCTTTGGTTGGATGCTTGGTCTCACCCGCAGAGGTGCTCGTTACCGAAAAGCCATCCGTTTCCGTTCGCGCAAATGCCGCCGCAATCGAATAGTAGTCATTCATCGTCCACTTTTCGTACGGGTGATTGTGGCATTTAGCGCAGTTGATGCGTGTGCCCATGAATGTCTGTGCGGTCATTTCCGTACGGTCATCGGGGGTGGTAACCGCAACCAAATAGTTCGCCGGCGCAGAGCTGCGCGTATCGCCATCGGTTGCGATTAACGCCTTCGCTTCGACATCCGCTGGCCGGTTCGTTTTCCAGCCATCCGCCAGCCACTTGGTCAGGAGAGCAGCCCGTCCGTGGGGCATCCGCTCATCGGTGACGCGCAGCAAATCGGCGCGCTTGAGGGCCCAAAACCGTGCAAAGGCATCGGATGCGAGGAGTGAATCCACCATCCGCTTACGCTTGTCGGCTGATTTGTCGGCTGCAAAAGCGCGTGCTGTGTCCGCGCTTGGCAGCATCCCCGTAAGGTCGATTGTCACTCTGCGAAGAAATGTCGCATCGCTGCACGTAGGGCTTGCTGTAACGGAAAGCTGCTTCAGCGTCTGGTTGACCAGCTTATCGACAACATTGACTTCGGGGACTGGCTTCCACGTGTAGCCCTTTACGGTCCCGAGGACTTTGATTGGCACGCTCTCGAGGTGCTGCAAATAGCGAATGGACACCGCCGTCTGGCCACGTCCCGAACCTGTAACAAGGCCATTTACCGAGACCTTTGCAACTGCTGGGTGTGCGCTCTCAAAGGTTGCGATTGGGGTGACATCGCGGTTGGTGCCATCCGAGTAGTGAGCAACAACCCGTAGCGGAAGCTGCTTCCCGGGGGATGCTAGGATCTGGCTGGTAGATGGCGTTATGGTGAGCTTTGTGCACTCGATGGCTGAGATGGTTGCATCTGCGCCCTGGGCAATCCATGTGCGTAGCACGGTGTAAGCCGTGTCGGTCGGCCGCAGCTTACGACCGCCAAGGTGTGGGGTTTTGAGCATAGGCTTGCGGATGATCAAACTGGCATCCGGGACGAATGTGTCAATACGCCGCGCGAACGAGTCACGTGTCAGCGCACGCTGGTCCATTGTTGGGTCGTAGCCAAAGAGGGAGAGCGAGAAGCTTCCCTTTCCCTGGGGGGAGCCATGGCAGCTTCCGCCTGCGCACCCTTGTTTGGTCAAGACTGGGACGACATCTTGTACAAAGTCCAGCTTGCGGTTTGTGCTGTAAGCGCGCAGGTCTGCTTTTTTAACGACAGGTTTAGGCTTGCTGCCAGCTGCGAGTCCTGCTGAGATTCCGATTGCAGCTGTTAGGAGCAGTGTTGTCAAACGTAGCGCGGTGTTCATACGGTTTCCTCGGATGGGATGCAGCGGTGGACATCAAATTCCCAGCCATCCTGTGCGTGCAAAATGCGTCGCTCCAGCTTTGTCAGAGGCTGGCGTGCGCAGAGAAAGAGGTGTTCGCGGTTGCGGAGCTTGCCGATTGTGCCGACTTTGTCTCCGCTTGGGTTGTGGATGCCAATCCGGGCACCGACATAGCGGGCATATTCAGTCGTCCAGATATGGACATCGCCAGCTTTTGCGAGCAGGCGAATCATTTCGCATTTTGGGATAAAGCCTTCATCCGAGAACGAGACGAGCAAGTAAGGGCTTGTCGTCGCTTGGATCAGCTCATCCATGGTCGCTGTGAATGTACGCCGCGTGTTGTACGGGCTCTTCCGTGTCCGGCAGTCAATTCGCTTGCACGCCGTACCGTAGACCTCAGGGGCATCCCAGCGGATAAGCGTCTCCCAAATATGGTAGTTACCGAGGTAGCTGTGCTGGTTATACGGAGGGTCGAGATAGGCGAGATCGGTATCGGTGTCTGCTGCCGCGATGGTTGCATCGAGGCACGTCGCCCGGCTCTTGCCGTGCTGTCCCTGTGCGAGCACGCTTGGGAGGCGAAGCCGAACCGGGTTGAACGAGCGCGGCGCCCACTGTTTGACATAGGCCATTTGAAGGCCTGTCGTGCTGTCTACCCTGTCTGCCGCTTCCATTAACGACACCAGGACGACCGCACGGACATCCGGGGTGAGGTCCATTTGGTCGATGTAATCGCGCATCGCATCCACACGGGCGCCATTCTCCGGCTGGAAAAAACGGCTCTGGATGCAATAGGTTTCCGTGAAGAATCCAGACTTACCGGGGAGGGCATTTAGGACTTCGATGGCCGCAGATGCATCATCAATGACATCCGGGCGGTCCGCCTGCACATAGCAGTGCGCCAGTGTGTGGGCATAGGCAAGGAAGTCATTCGAGTGAATGCGATACCCCAAGCCTTTGAGGCCATGTCCGACGCGTGCGGTGCCGGAAAACAGGTCGGTGATGCTTTTGACGGCACCGAGAGCCTGAATTGTGTCGGTTATCTGCGGTACCAATGTCCGCTTGGACCCGAGGTATTTGATCACCTTGGCTGGCCTGGCTTCCTAAAACAGCTCGGGGATTGGGCGGCCCTTGCCGGCGATAGGCACTGGACGACCCGTCGGCGTGTGCAGCGGGTGCGCACGGTCAATCCCAACCTTTGCAAAGATGCTCGCCGCATAATCCTCGATGGTGTAGGCATTGCTGCTCGTGATAAATCCACCATCCCGGTCCGTAGAGCCAACCACCTGACCTCCGGGTACTCCAGCGCCGGCGAAAGCAAACGAGAAGGCATGTGTCCAGTGGTCGCGACCCTGGCGGTCATTGACCTTCGGAGTTCTGCCAAACTCAGTCACGAGACAAACCAAGGTGTCGGCTAGCAATCCACGTTGATCCAAATCTGCGATTAATGCACTGAAGGCTTGGTCGAGCGAGCCCATCATCGGCCACGTCCCGATACCAAACCGCCCCGAGCCTGCACCACCATTGGGGATGTTTGTATGGCTCGTGGAGTAAATGGCATCGTGGTGATCCCAGTTCATATTGCCGCCGCCATCGTAGGTGACAGCCTTTCCATTGACATGTGAATGGAAGGGCTCGCGGCAGTCAACGGTGACATAGCGGACGCCCGACTCGATCAGCTTTCGGCCGAGGAGATAGCTCTGTCCGCGGTGCCCGGTTCCGTAACGCTCGCGCATGGCTGGAGACTCATTGCCCAAATCAAATGCCCCACGCGTCTTCGGGTTGGTAAGCATGTCCGCTGCCTGGTGGACAAGCGAGTCCATCGCTTCGACATCCCGTGGACGCCCACCCTGTGTAAACCCAATATCAAGTCGTGAGAGCAGGTCTTGGCGGTCTTTGAAGCGACGCTCATCGATTCCGGCGAGCAGACCCAAATTCGGCACCTTCCACTTTGGGTCGGCGGGGGAACCGGTTGTTCGGAAAGCGGCGTACCCGGGTGGGAGAAAGCCTGGCGCTGACTCGGCAGCCTGTTCGGAGTTTCCGGGGACAAGGATGTTCGCCGGGAGGTAAAGGGCATCCGAGCGGAGCTTTGCCGCAACAATCGCCCCAATATCCGGCATGTCGACTGGTCCGCCGGGTGCTTCTCCACTGAAGATGTACTTGGAACCCTTGGGGTGTGAATCACCGATGCCAGCGGTTGGCTGCGTCATACACCGGACAACGGTCAGTTTGTTGGCAACTCTGGCAGTCTTCGAAAGCAGCTCAGTGAATTGCATCCCGGGGACCACGGTTGAAATCGTCTTGAATGGACTCCGATGTTCACTGGGGGCATCGGGTTTGGGATCCCATGTATCTGTATGGCTGATACCGCCCTGTTCAAAGATAACGAGGACGCGCTTGGCCTTTGCGCTTGGGTTGGTTTGTGGCGCAGCGAGAACATCGGTGCCCCCGAGTGCAGCAATTGTGCTGCCAAGTCCGAGACCGATAAAATTGCGGCGGGAAACAGGGCGATGGTCGTGCATTGTCAGAAGCCTCCGGCGGTCTCTTATTCTACCGGTAGACGGTTTGCACCTTGGGTGGATTTCCTTGACAGATTATGCCCATCGGGCGAAACTGACCCTATGTCTACACGCAATCTCTTTGACCTCGCCGGCAAGGTCGTACTGGTTACTGGTTCCACAACCGGCTTGGGTAAATCAATGGCCTTTGCCCTTGGCCGTGCGGGTGCCAAAGTGGCGATGAACTATGCGAACAATGATGCCCGTGCGGCAAAGGCATTTGCTGAGTTCCGTGGTGAGGGCCTCGAAGGTGCGCTGTACAAGGCATCGGTGATTGATGAAGCCCAGATCGACCAAATGGTCGCTGATATCGAAAGAGATCTCGGAGGCGTCGATGTCGTTATTGTCAACGCAACCTGTGACCAGCCACACTTCCCGATCGAAGAGTATTCGGTTGAGTTCTACCAGTCGATGCTCAACTTCTTCCTCATCAGCCCCTTCCTCCTGACGCGTGCGGTTCTGCCACATATGAAGGAACAAAAGTGGGGACGTATCATCAATATCGGCTCGGAAGTTGTCGCGCGTGCCGTCCCGAACTTTGTGCCCTATGTAGCAGCGAAGAGCGGCCAGAATGGCTTTACCCGCTCGATGTCGCAGGAGCTGGCCCCCTGGAACATCACCGTTAATATGATCTCCCCGGGCTGGATTCCGGTTGAGCGGCACGTCGAGGAAGTCGTCACGGATGGTCCCGGCTACCGCGTGCTGATTCCGTTGGACCGCTGGGGCATCCCTGAAGATGTCTCCGGTACGGCGATTTATCTGTCGAGTGATGCATCCTCGTTTGTGACGGGCCAGAACATTCACGTAAACGGCGGGATGACAACGCAAGGCTGTTGATCAAATGAGAATCCATCCGTACCTCGCATTTCCCGGGACGTGTGAGGAAGCGTTCACCTTTTACGCAGAGCTCTTCAGTGGTTTTGTGACTGGCATTAACCGCTACGGCGAAGGCAGTCCATTTCCAGTCCCGGGTGGCTGGGGGGAGAAAATCATCCATGCAGAGCTCGCTGCGGGTGGGATTGTCATTTACGGTTCAGACCATGTCCCGGATATGTTCGAGACTCCGCAGGGATTTTCACTCTCGTGGAATGTCACGGACTTTGATGCTGGCAAGTCTGCATTCGATGCATTAGCTGCAAATGGCGGTTCCGTGGTGATGCCATTTAGCGAAGTTCCGTGGAGTGTTGGCTACGGGATGGTCAAGGATCGCTTCGGAATTACGTGGCAAATTAATGTGGATGGACCGGCGGACTGACCGTCAAAAACATCCAGAAATCAAAAAACACCTCGGAGATTACCTTCGAGGTGTTTTGCTTATGGGAGGATGATGGGGATCGAACCCACTACCTTCAGAGCCACAATCTGACGCTCTAACCTAATGAGCTACACCCTCCATGAAGCGACAAAGTCTATCATACGCTGAAACGCTGTATCAAGGGGCAGAAGCCGGGAATCTAAATGTATGTCGGAATGATAAGACGTTTCATCGTCTATTATCGCATAACCATTTTTACTGCCATCCGGGAACCGTTGCGCCATGGAATTCGTTTGACTTAAGGCTGTGGTGATGCTGTGTATCACTTGATTCGTCGTTATAAAGGAGATGGTGCAGAATGGATGCCTTGCCGGTGATTTGTCTGATAATGCCATTCCTCGTGGCTTTGGGTGGGGAACCGCAGGTTCCCCGTAAGGAGCTTACGCTTCCGGGTGTTCTTAGCCGTGTAGAGGCTGCGTATCCGAAAGTCAAGGGCATCGCGCAGGAAAGGCAGGCCGCTGCTGGCAAGCTGCGTGAAAAGCAAGGAGCCTTTGACACTACGGTCAGCGTTGGACTGGAATACCTCAGCTATAACAGTGCGAGCAGCCGTGGGAAAAATGCCGAAGCAAGCATCTCAACTGCAACCGTCGAAATGGCGATGCGCAGTGGCGCTAAGCTTCTCGTCGGCCGCGATGCCAACTCGGGACTTGTCAAGTCTCCAATTTCGAGCACGGGCTCCGATGGGACCATCTACGCTGGAATAAAGCTACCCCTCCTCCGTGGCGCTGGTGTCAATGAAAAGACCACCGCTGAACTTCAGGCAAAGCTTGGCCTTCCCCTCGCGGATGCGGCCATCACTCAGGTTATTGTTGCATCCAAGGCTGCGGCAGGTGGGGCCTATTGGGAATGGGTTGCAGCCGGGCGAAAACTGACCGTTGCACGGGATCTGTTGGCACTTGCCGTCTTACGGGCAAAGCAGATTGCACGGGAAGTTGAGCTTGGTGCACAGCCGCCGATTGCTATCACCGAAGCTGAGCAGGAGGTTCGCCGCCGCGAGGCAGGTCTGAACAAGGCTGAACGGGATGTCCAAAAGGCTTCAATCAAACTTGCTGGCTACCTTTGGCAGGATGATGGAACACCGCTTCCGCCTCCAGTCGCTGAGCAACTTCCATCGGAAATGCCAGCACCTGCCTTTCTGGATGCCGCGCGTTTACAAATGAGTCGTGAGGGTGCACTCGCCAAGCGGCCGGAAATCCTTGCGATTGCTCTGCAGCTTGGTGCTGTTTCCCTAGATGAACGTCTTGCCCTAAATGATGGTCGGCCAGACCTCAGTCTGGTGCTTCAGCCTGGGCAGGATATGGGCCGCCTCGGGATTGGCGAAACCCTCAAAGCCGGTATCAACTTCAGTGTCCCTTTGGGCCGCTGGGATGCATCCGGTCGTCGGGACACTGCCCGCGCCAAAACCATCAAACTCACCCAAGACCGGGAGCTCACCAAGCGTCAGGTGTTGCTCGAAGTCGATGATGCTTGGTCGGCAATCCTTGCGGCAGTTGAGCGGTTCCACGCAACGGATGCTGAAGTGGCCCTTGCCAAACAACTTGAAGTCGGCGAGCGAAAACGCTTCGCGGAAGGCGACTCAACTCTCTTTCTTGTCAACCAGCGCGAACGCGCGACCGCTGAGGCCATTGGCCGCCTCATTGATATCCAACTCGAATACCAGCAGGCACTTCTGGCCCTGGATGCAGCATCGATCGCGCTTTGATGAAACCGTAGGAACCCCACGATGAGCCAACACAACGAAACAACAACCGACCACCACGCTCACCCGACGGCGCTTCAGCGCTTCTTCCACCTGATGCGGCAGGAGCGGGGGGACATGATCGTCTTGGTCACCTACACAATGGTGGCTGGGTTGACTGCACTGGCCGTTCCGCTCGCAACACAAGCTCTGGTGAACATCGTTGCTGCCGGTGTTCTTCTACAGCCTCTCGTAGTATTGACGATTCTGGTGTTCTTTGGGATGGTTGTTACGGGCATCCTCCAGCTCATGAAACTCTCCCTTGTGGAGCGCCTTCAGCAGCGTGTGTTCGCCAAAGTTGCCCTCGAAATGGCGCACCGGATGGTAAATGTGCGCGTGCAGTCCGTACACGGCGAGTATGCCCCAGAACTCATCAATCGCTTTTTCGATGTCCTGACGATTCAGAAAACACTTTCCAAACTCCTTTTGGATGGCCTGACAGTCTCGCTTCAGGCCCTTGTTGGTCTAGTCCTCCTCGCCGTCTATAGTCCGCTCCTGCTTGGATTTGACATCCTGATTCTCATGTCAATGGCCTTCATCATCGGTGTGCTGGGAATCGGTGGCCTGCGCACGAGCATCGTTGAGAGTAAGGAAAAGTACCGCGTCGCCGACTGGCTTGAAGAGCTGGCGCGCTGTCATATCGGCCTGAAGCTCCACGCAGATGGCGATTACCTCATGGAACGTGCCGACCTCACCGTCGTCAAGTACATCAAGGCCCGCCAAAAACACTTCGCTGTGTACTACCGCCAGGCGGCGGGGAGCTACTTCTTTCAGGCCTTCGCTAGTGCCGGCGTTCTTGCTATCGGCGGCTGGCTAGTCATCAACCGACAGTTAACCCTAGGCCAGCTCGTCGCAGCGCAGATTATTGTGGTTTCTGTCCTCGCATCGCTGGACAAGCTCGTTCGTCAGGCGGATCAAGTCTTTGACCTCCTCACTGGTCTCGATAAAGTTGGCTATGTCACGGATCTTGTCACCGAGCGGACTGGCGGGTACGACCTGCCTGGCGGTGCACATCTTCCGGGTGTAGTCATCAAATGCCACGGCATCCGCTTCTCGTATTCATCAACGCAGGAAGTCCTGAGGGGCATTGAGTTTGACCTGAAATCTGGAGACCGTGTCAGCCTCGTTGGTGCAAGTGGAGCCGGAAAGTCAACACTTGCGATGATTCTCTGTGGACTGGAAGAGCCGACGCATGGCACGGTTGAGCTGGATGGATTTGATGCCCGTGCGCTTGACCTTGCAAGCCTCCGCAAGGAAGTCACGATGGTGGGCTACACCAACGAGATTTTTGAAGGAAGCCTTGAAGAAAATGTCCGTGCAGGTCGTGAATGGGTGACGCACCAAGATGTCTGGTGGGCACTTGAAATTGCACAGCTCGCTGATGAGATAGCGCGGATGCCTCAGGGGACCAGTCTTCAACTTGTCTCCGCGGGTATGAACTTCTCGCGAGGGCAGATTCAGAGATTGCTACTTGCACGCGCTGTTGCCGGCCGGCCGCGGCTTTTGATTCTCGATGAAGCGTTCACTGGAATCGATGAGCGCACAACCATGGGCATCCTTGACAAAATCTACGCTCCCGAAAACAACTGGACGATTGTTGACATTTCGCATGACTCGGAAGTCGTCCTACGTTCCAGTCGCGTTGATGTCCTTGACGGTGGAAGGATTGTTGAGAGCGGCACACCCTATGACCTTGCAAATCAGGAAAGCAGCGCTTTCCGTGAGCTCTTCCCGTTCCTGACCGCGCGCGTTCTTGCTGAGAGGGCATCCCGATGACATTGCCATCCAACGCTACCCTTCGAAACCACAAAAGCATAGACTTGGTCAAGCCACCCAAGAGTGGACGGCGAATCGCCATCATCCTGATTTTCCTCGTTGCATCTGTAGCCCTTGGGCTCATTTTCATTCCGTGGCAGCAGACGGTCACGGGCTACGGCACGGTCTCCGTTTTCAGTGCGATGGACCGGCCGCAAAACATTGAAGCTCAGATTTCCGGGCGCGTGGTCAGCTGGAATATACAAGAAGGACAGACGGTCGCTGCCGGGGATGTCATCGCTGAACTCGATGACATCGACTCGAAGTTCCTCGACCCCGAGCAGGAAAGCCGCATCATAACGCAGCTTGCAGCACTGACCGAGCAACGGGCTCGGGCTACCGGCCGTATCCAAAGGCTGCAGGCACAGGTTGACCAGCTCACGCTGAGCCGGGATGCCGCGATGGACACCGCAAAACAGCGCATTTCGCAGGCTAAACAGCGCTACAAGGGTGCCCAGCAGGCTGTCATCGGCGTTCGCAAGTCCGGGCAGATTGCAAAGGATGTCGTCGAAAGTGGCGCGGCCGAACGTGCTGAGCAGGCGCGTCTGCGAGTTCAACAATCTGAGCAGGCACTCACGGCATCACGACAAGAGCTTGATACCAGCCGCTACCAAAGGGAGCGTATCAAGACCCTCTTTGATGAAGGGCTTCGCTCAAAGCGCGACTTTGAAATTGCGGAAAATGACTTTGTAAAACGTAAAACCGATGTCGAGCGAGCTGACCTTGCGCTCAAGGTCGCAATACGTGATGCTACCGTTGGGAACCTTGACAAAAACCGTGCAGGTCTTGAAGTTGATCGTGTGCAGACAGACATCGAGCGAGCGATTGCAGCCCTCGATGTCGCAGCAAAGGATGTCCTGACGGCACAGCTGGACCAGGCGAAAGTCACATCGGATACCGCGGCAACCCTCGATGCCATCGGGGCCACCATGGAAAGCGCACGGGAATCCGTTGCCAAAATCGATGCTGACATCCAGAAGTTGCGCATTGAGCAGAGTAATGTTGGCCAGCGGGCAACGCAGCAGGTGGTGCGTTCCCCGGCGGCCGGCCGCATCGTACGTTTATTGCAAGTCGGCGCTGGAGCCACGGTAAAGGCCGGTGATGTGCTTGCCGTTTTGTCACCGGATACGAAAGATCGTGCCGTTGAGCTGATGGTCACTGACAACGATGTCGCGCTTTTGCGTGAGGGGCTGCCAGTCCGTATTCAGCTTGCGGGCTGGCCTGCGCTGCAGTTTTCCGGATGGCCAAGCGCGGCTGTCGGAACATTCGCTGGCCGCGTGGCGGTGATTGATGCGCTGGATGATGGAACAGCAAGCTACCGTGTCGTGGTGAAACCGGATGTCGAGGCTATCGCTGCTAAGAAGGAAGACCCATGGCCACGAGCAGACCTCCTCAGGCCAGGAGCCGAGGCGACCGGCTGGATCCTCCTCGGTGAAGTTTCCCTCGGCTATGAGCTTTGGAGACAGTTCAATGCCTTCCCACCAACGGTTGAGCGGCCTATGCCGGGAGCGGTCGGTGGCAAGGATGATAAGGGCGGAAAGTCGAGCAAGGAAAAGGGTAAATCGGGAGACAAAAAGTCGCCGTACATCAAGCTCAAGCTGCCAAAGTAGCGTTGTGAGCTCCGCGCTATGATGATGACATGATGCAAACGTCTAAGCGGTTTCTGGTTTCCTGTCACCGGGGATGCACGGAACGTGCACCGGAAAATACGGTAGCCGCTGCCCGTGATGCGCTGCGCCTTGGGGTGGATTTGATTGAGTGTGATGTCCGTACAACCGCGGATGGCCACCTCGTGATCATGCATGACAGCACAGTGGACCGCACAACGGATGGATTTGGTCCCGTGTCAGGGATGACCCTTGCGCAGGTTCGCCGCCTGCGCATCCGGGATACGCGCTTTGCAAGCGTTGGAACACACCACGTTCCGACGCTTGAGGAGCTGGTGACGGCTGTAGCTGGGCGGGCAGGCTTTTACATTGACACCAAGGATGTCCACCCGGCGGCACTAAAGCGCATCATCCGTGACCCCAAGGTGATTGCAAAGAGCTTTGCCTACATCTCCACCGATGAAGCACTTCTATGGAAACAGCACATCCCGGCGCTGCGCCTGATGGCAACGGCACCAAACGATGTGCGAACACCTAAGCAGCTGCAGGATTTTGTCACGAAGTTTCAGTTGTCTGCGCTTGATGGACCATTGACCCTAACCAAAGAGCAAGTTGCCGCTGCTTTCGATCTGGGGGTTGTGTACATCCCGGATACGCTCACACTCACCGAAGGGCCGGAGATCTGGTCAGATGTCATCGCCCGCGGGGCTGCTGGAATCCAAACTGACCGTCCAACCGCACTGCTGGATTTTCTCCGCAAGCGTGGGATGACCCACTAGCAAATCGTTTTGTGTGCGTGTTAGATAGCCTCAGGAGTTCATCATGATGCCGCATTCGCCCAGCCCCCAATCAACAGCAACCTGGTATGGCCCCGTCCGAGTTTCGGTAAAGGACCCAAGCGGACCAACGGGTGCGGGACTGCCCGGTTGGAGCGCAGATGCCACCTTTACACACATCAAGACAAAGCGCATTGAAGTCCGACCAGCTTACTTTGAGCGTGGCGCATGGCATGCACACCTGACGGCCAGAAACGCTGGACGCTATCAGGTTGCGATACGCGTCTCTCAAGCTGGGAGACCTGTTCGCATTCTCTGGACCGGCGATATCAATCTGACCGCTGAACTCCCGCACGGCTTTATCCGCCGCTCAAAGCAACACGTTCAGCGTTTCATCCATGATGACGGAACCCCATACACGCCAATTGGCTTCAACGTTGCGTGGCAGAATAAGGGGGAGCCATCGTATGCGACAACTCTGAAGCAGATGGCGGATAACGGCGCGAACTGGACACGTATCTGGGCGTGTCACTGGGATGGCAAGAACCCTTGGTGGCCAGAGCCAAAGATGTTGCGTCATGACCGGGATGTGTTGTGGCAGCCGGCGCTTGACCGCTGGATGGAAATCTTCATCGCTGCCGATCGGAACTCTGTCGGCGTACAGCTGGTTCTTTTTCACCACGGTCAGGTGACAACCGAAGTCAATCCAAACTGGAAGGACCATCCTTGGAATGTCGCAAATGGCGGATGGTTAAAGACTCCGGTTGAGTTTTTCACCGATGCGGAAGCGATTCGCAGGAGTAAGATTTGGCTATGGGAGGCCGTTGCGCGCTTTGGTCACCATTCAAGTCTCATGGCATGGGAGCTCTTCAACGAAGTTGAGTGGGTGGATGCCGCACGCAAAGCAAAGCGCTGGAATCTCGTCACGAAATGGCATCGGGACATGGCTCGCTATCTGCGCTCCATAGATGCATACGACCACCTGATCACAACCAGCTCAGCGGTGGATCAGAAGGCGCTTTGGGATGAGATGGACATCATCGAACCACACACCTACCCGGTCAGTATCGGCACGGCTGTGTCGGCGATGGACTTTACGACCTTCCGTAAGCCCGGGATGTTCGGTGAGTTTGGCCCGGCCGGTGGCTCTGGAACCAATGCCCGGGTTGACATCCAAGATGGCATCTACGCTGGCCTGTTGTCCAACCACGCCGGAGCGGGACAATATTGGTATTGGGAAAACATACAGAAGCAACAGCTGTATCCCGTGTTCAAGCAAGCGCGTAGTATCGTGGATGCCTCCCAGTGGTGGTCACACCCCGATAATAAAACTATTACGGTTAGGCTTGCAGCGCAATCACAAGCTCCTGGAGACCTCGACTGCACACCAGCCATCGGGTGGGGCCAATCGGACATCATGGACTTTGATGTACCAAATGCCATTAATGCCGGCGCGCTTGGAAAGTG